>DATMIP010000271.1:0-6606 GCA_035554515.1 Sphingomonas sp.
ACGGCGATGGGGGGCGACGCGGCGAGCTTTGCCTCGATCGCGTCAAAGGCCGGCTCGCCCGGCGCGATCCCCAGCCGCCAGCGATAATTGTGGATGACGATCGCGACATGATCGGGATTGTCGAACGCCGCCGCCGATCGATCGTAAGTCGCGTCGTCGAGCGCCGCCGCGTTCGAACCGCCCGCCATGCACGTGGCGGAACGCGTCAATGGCGCGATCGTGACGCCGTTGGTGCAGGGGCGATAGGGGGGAAGGCAGTAGCCAATAATTCGCCGATCAACCTCGCCCAATGCTTCGATATTCGGATTAAAATCCCCAGCGAATACTTTCCGCGCTGTTAATCATCATTGCTTTGCGTGCCTGCCTATGACAGCCTGCGCGCCATTGCATTGAGTTGAGTGCTGGCCGGGGGGCGTGGGTGGAGCATCAGCCGATCGCTGTCTCGCGAAGCTACAGCGCGTTCATCAGCTATAGCCACGAAGACCGCCGGCTCGCCGCCCGCCTCGGTGCGCGCATCGAACGCTACCGCCTGCCACGACAGATCGCGCGTCGGGTCGGTTTACGGCGACTCAAGCCGGTGTTTCGCGATCGTGAGGAACTCGTCGCCGCGCCTGATCTGGCCGAGGCGATCCATCGCGCCATCGTCCAAGCCGATTTCCTCATCGTCGTCTGCACCCCGCACGCGACCACGTCCGAATGGGTCGCGCGGGAAATCGAGATGTTCCGCGCCGCCCATGGCGACGATCGCATCCTGACCGCCCTGTTTGCCGCCCCCCATGTCCATTGCTTCCCCACGCCGTTGCTCAGGCGGTCGGACGGCACGCTTGTCCAGCCGCTCGCCGCTGATTTTGGGCCGGATGGCGATGGTGCGCGGCTGGCATTGCTCAAGATCATCGCGGTTCTCGCCGGGGTCGGGCTCGACGACCTCGTCCAGCGCGACGCCCAGCGGCAGGTGCGCCATGTAATCGCCACCGCGCTCGGCGCCTTCGTCGTCATCGCCATTCTAGCGATAACCGCCTTTCTCGCGGTCCGCGCCCGCGCCGATGCCGCGAGCGAGCGCCTGCGCGCCAGCGACGCGGTCCAGTCCCAGCTCAATCTGACGCCGCAGGTCCGTTCGGGCGCGACCTTGCGCGTCGCCGCTGCACTCGTCGCAGGTGTGGAGCGGCAATTGTCGAGCGCCACCGGCGGGCAGGACGATGTGAAACATCGATTGCAGAGCGCCGAGGCGCTGCAATTGAAGGCGGAGATCGACGAGAAGAGCGGAGACTTCACCGCCGCACGCGCCCGCGCACGGTCCGCTTCGGCCCTCACGGCAGCACTGATCGCGCGCGATCCGGACGACTGGACCATCGTCTTCGCCCATGCGCAGAGCATTTACTGGGTAGGCTTCACGGCATGGCGCAGCGGCGACATCGCCACCGCCAGACGATCGTTCGCGGACTATGCAAATCTGGCGCGCGAGCTCGTACGCATCGATCCGGCCAATCGGAAATCGCGCATGGAATTGGGCTATGCCAACAGCAATCTCGGCATGCTCGCGCTGCGTGAGGAACATGATTGGGACCGCGCACGCCGCGATTTTACCGCCGCCCAGGATGCGTTTCTAGCGGTGGGCCGCCAGCATCCCGGCGACCTCGACGCGCTGTATGAAACGAACGACGGCGAGGCGTGGTTGGCCGATTTGGAGCGGCTGCGCGGTAATTATGACGGGGCCCTACGCCATCGCGATGCGCAGCGCCGCATCCTCCAGCGCCTGTTGCGGGACGACCCCAGCAATGCGCTGTACCGTGTCGATCTTGTCACCAATCAACTCGGCCTCGCGCGCATTGCCTCGGCCCAGCGCCGTCATGATCTGGCCACGCAACAGCTGAATGCCGCCATGGAAATGGTGGCCGGGCTCAAGGCCGCCGACCCCGAAAACACCTCGATCGCTCGCCAGGAGCGGGTGATCACTTTGTTCATGGTGCGCAACTGGCTCCTCGCCAATGCGCGGCACCGCCCAACCCTGGCGGCAATGACGAATATGGTCGGCGATTGCGAAAGGGATTGGCGTGAGCCCGCCTCGGAGGAACTTGCTGCCTTTTGCAGCCTGCTTCAGGCACAGCTTGCGATTGCGCGCGGCGATACAGCCGCCGCACGCTTGATCCTTGTCAAACCGCGTGTGGCAACTGCGCTCGCATCAGCCGCTTTGACCCCACGCTGGAGACTCGATTTCACACAGGAAAGCCGCGGGGCGATGCGCGCGCTCGGCAACACCCGATGACTCTCAAAAGGAAACGAGCATGACTTGTTCGAAGATCGCTACATTACTGCTGATTACCGCGTTGCCGCTCGCGGGCTGTAACAAGACAAGGGTGGAGGAAGTGTCCCCCAAGGAAGGCGGCCCCAAGGCGCGCGTGATGAGTCCTGTGACCCAGCTCATGCCCGTATGCAAGGACGCGAACGGGATTGATGTGCCCGTTCCGACTACGGTGGGCGGGGTGAGAATTTACCTCCCGGCCAATCTCGATCTGACCAGGCCTCCGCGCCGAGTGAAGCATTTTCCCGCACCATATGTGATTGCCGATGCCGGCGACCCGGCCACTGATGCATTGGGTCAAGACAATAGGCCGGCGCATCCGCCGGCCGGCGACCCGCCATTTCACATTTATCTCGTGCCGGCCGGGGCTCCCACGACGGGGTTTTTAGCGGTTCAGGTAATCAAGCGCGCGACGACTACAACATACGCTATTTACGATGCTCCGGGGGTGCCCGGGGTCGTTGCTGGCGATAATAATGGGGATGGTGCGCTCTGCTCGCCGGGGCCTGTCGTGGGCCGGGTCAACCGTCGGCAATACACGACCTTCTATGTCGACCTGGCCAAGATCACGGCGAAGCCCGAGGACAGATCTTTCAATATCGGCATCTTGCCGGACGCTTATGGCGAAACGCCGATCTTCATCGATCCGAAGGTGCGGAACGATGGGAACCCAACTTGAACTCCTCGGCGGGACGGATTCGGGAGCGCTCATAGCTAGCTATCGCCGCACCATGTATTGAGCCGGGCCGACGCCGCTAACCCGCCCGGCTGATCTCCGTCGCGCCGCTCTGCCTGTGTCTCCATCTAGGCTCTCCGAGCTGCCGGATCGACCGCTCGCGACGACCGATGCATCCTGATGAACGAGTCCGATTTGGAAAGGGGCTCGCTAGCGCTGAATGCGGGTCCAGAGTCATTTTGACTTTCCGACCTTCCTGAACGAACGTCCGCTTTGCACGCATGCTACTGGAAAGCGTCCAGTGTGCAATCGGCCGAGAATCCGCCTTCACCGCTTGAAGCAATGCTCGCGATGCCAGGCCAAATAGATCGGATGCGGGCGATAGGCGGGATTGAGGGGGACATTTGCCGCCCTCGATGCATTCATAAGCTTCCACACGCTGTCGACGTCATTCACTTGCCGCGAAGCGAGCAGGCTGAGATCGTCGGCAAGGCTGATGAGCCCTCGATCGAACATCCAGTGCGCTGTTCCCGATAACGCAAGGCCGTTGCGGATATCGTCGGGCCCGTCATGCTCGACTGGCTTGATATGCGCGGCTTCCACTTCGGCGCGGCCGCCGCCGTTGATGAACTTGAGACCGGTGACGGCGCAGCGACAATCATAGGCGTCGAGCACGACACGGCGGAAAACCCGGTCGCGGACTAAGCGGGAGCTGTAATAACTGACGCGGTCTCGCTCCGCATCGAGGAAGGGCGCCAGCTCTTCGCGGAGCAAGCCGGGCTGCCGATAAAGGATCGCGCCTGCGCGTGGAAGAAGCGGTGCCTCGTCGGGAATGCCGAGATCAAGGATGCGGTTGAAGTCTTCAATCGAGATCGGTCGGACGGCCGCCTGGGCGCGACCGGAGATTTTCCCCGCTTCGTTGAGGACGCCGCGTTCGACAACGCCATCGGCGCCGGAGAATGGAACAGGCCGTTCGAAGGGCAGGTAGCTGCCCGGCTCGATCAGCGCGATGTACATGCTGGGTGTGGTCGGATCAGGGACGATCTGTGCCACGCGGGCGATGGCATAATAGCCTTTGGCGGTGGGGCCCTTCCGCGGCTCATAATAGACGATCCAGTCGCCGACGAATTGGGAGGCACGGCTGAGATATTGGCTGGGGAATTGGTACTGCTCGGCCGGGCGGTCTTCGTATTGGGAATCCTCCCGATGCAGAAAAACGCCTCTCGTCACGTAAGCTGTCCTCTCGCTCGTTATTCACCTTAGCCAACAGGGGCGAGGACGCAACGACGAGGAAGGACAGTGCTTCGACAGGCTCAGCACGAACGGGGTTTTAGGGCGTTGGGTGAGTGCTGGAGTGTCCCTGGATTGCTTCGCTGCGCTCGCAAGGACGCTAAAACCAGCCTCGTCCTTGCGAGCGGAGCGAAGCAATCCAGGGCTGTGGGGCGGGCTTTCGCGGGTCCCCTCACCCACCCCTCCTTCCCATCCCCGCGCGCGCGAGGGCCTATAGCCGCGCCACGTCGATCACCGCCTGCGCGAACGCCGCCGGCGCCTCCTGCGGGAGGTTATGCCCGATGCCGCCGGCGATGGTGCGGTGGGCATATTTGCCGGTGAACTTGCCGGCGTAAGCGGCGGGATCGGGGTGCGGGGCGCCGTTGGAATCGCCTTCCATCGTGATGGTCGGGACGGCGATGGGGGGCGACGCGGCGAGCTTTGCCTCGATCGCTTCGAAGGCCGGCTCGCCCGGCGCGATCCCCAGCCGCCAGCGATAATTGTGGATGACGATCGCGACATGATCGGGATTGTCGAACGACGCCGCCGATCGATCGTAGGTGGCATCGTCGAACGCCCATTTGGGCGAAGCGAGCTGCCAGATGAGGTTGTTGAAATCGTGGCGATTGGCTTCGTAGCCGGCGCGGCCGCGTTCGGTGGCGAAGTAGAATTGATACCACCAGGCGAGCTCGGCCTTGGGCGGCAGCGGTTTGGCGTTGGCGGCCTGGCTGCCGATCAGATAGCCGCTGACCGAGACGAGCGCCTTGCATCGATCGGGCCAGAGCGCGGCAAGGATGCAGGCGGTGCGCGCGCCCCAATCGAAGCCGGCGACGATCGCGCTGGGGATGTGAAGCGCGTCCATCAGCGCGATCACGTCCATTGCCAGCGCCGCCTGCTGGCCGTTGCGGATCGTGGCGGCGTCGCGGAAGCGGGTGGCGCCGTAGCCGCGCAGAAAAGGGACGATCACGCGATGGCCCTGTTGCGCGAGGCGCGGCGCGACTTCGGCGAAGGCGTGGATATCGTAGGGCCAGCCGTGGAGGAGGAATATGGGGGCGCCGTTGGGCGGGCCGGCCTCGGCATAGGCTATGCTGAGCGGGCCGGCGTCGATCTGTTTGAGCGGGGCGAAGCTGGGGGGCTTGGCGGGCTGGGCCTGCGCGGCGCTGGCGATGCCCAATTCGGCGGCGGCGATGGTGAGCGCGGTGGCGCGGGTGGCGTTGACGAGGAGGCGGCGGCGATGGTGATCGATCGGTTCGGGCGCGGGGGTGGTGCGCATCGAGGCTCTCCGGATGAGGATCGGTGCCGGGGCGGCATAGGTGTGTGGGGGTGCGGCGGAATTGGCGCGGGCGCTGCGGCTGGATTGCTTCGCTCCGCTCGCAATGACGTATCCCCCCAAACGTCATTGCGAGCCACGTAGCGGCGAAGCAATCCATCTCCGCCGGGCGCCGCCGATCAGGTAGTACGCAGCGCGCGGAAGCTGGCGCGGACGTCTTCGGTGAAAAGTTGGGGCTGTTCCCAGGCGGCGAAGTGCGTGCCCTTCGCATGGCGCTTGTAATAAACGAGCTTGGGATAGGCTTTGCGCGTCCAGCTTTCGGGCGCGGTATATATCTCTTCGGCGAAGGCGCTCACCCCGGTGGGCAAGGCGACGCCCTTGGGCGCGAAGAAGGGGAGCTTGCTTTCCCAATAGAGGCGCGCCGAGGAGACGGCGGTGTTGGTGAGCCAGTAGAGCGTGATGTTGTCGAGGATGTCGTCGCGCGTCAGGCCTTCGCTCGCGCCATCGAAGACGCGGGCGATCAGCTTGTAGCTGCGGATATCGTGATCGAGGATCCAGGCGGCGAGGCCGATGGGGGAATCGGCGAGCGCGTAGAGCGTCTGCGGACGCCCCGCCATTTCCTGCGCATAGCCGAGGCCGTGCGCGTAGAAATCGACCAGCTGATCCCAGGCATATTTCTCGTCCGTCGAAAGCCCGGCCGGCTCGGGGCCGGCAGGGATCAGTTTCGCGATATCATCAGGGATGGTTGCGGGCATGTTTGTGTGGATGCCGAGGAGGCCGGCGGGCTTTTGGAGCGCCATCTGTTCGGTCACGGCATTGCCCCAGTCGCCGCCCTGAGCGACGTAGCGCGTATAGCCGAGCCGGGTCATGAGCTGGCCCCAGGCGCGCGCGACGCGCTGCGGATCCCAGCCGGTGGCGGCGGGCTTGCCCGAGAAACCGTAACCGGGGAGCGACGGGATGACGACGTCGAACGCGTCGGCCGCAGTGCCGCCGTACGCGGTGGGATCAGTGAGCGGGCCGACGACCTTGAGCTGTTCGATGATCGAGCCCGGCCAGCCATGGGTGATGATCAGCGGGAGCGCGTGGGGGTGC
>DATMIP010000272.1:0-10174 GCA_035554515.1 Sphingomonas sp.
TTCATCAGGGTCACTAGCAACTATATGATTCTAGTGTGGTTTATGGATTTGAAATTCGCTCCGCGCCTAGCCGCTTAGTGTAGCGAATTTCAAATCCACCACACTAGCCGCAGGTTACGTCGCCGGGTCCGCTCTTGTGGATCGAACAGCGCGCGCCACCGCGGATGCGCACGTCGCCCGGGCCGGACAGCCGCACATCGGCGGTTCGCTTCACCGTCGCGTCGACGTCGCCGGGCCCGTTGACGGTGACGTTCGCCTCGGCAAGGTCGAGGCCGGCGGCGCGGATATTTCCCGGGCCCGACAGATTGATCACCGCGCGGCCCGCGCGGCCGGCGACGAGGATGTCTCCGGGACCGCTCAGGTTGAGCGTGATGCCGCTCACCTCGACGCTTCCGACCTTGATATTGCCCGGTCCCGAAAGGCGTACCCCGAAATCGCGGGTGCGCACGATATCGACGGTCATGTTGCCCGGCCCGGCGAGGTTGACGGCCGAGACCATCGGCACGGTAATATCGATCCGCGCACGTTCCTTGTGGCCGTGCCAGCCGGAGAACCAGCTGCCCGGGGTGGTTCCGATACGAAGCTCGCCCCCGCGATTCTCGATCTGCAGGCGCTTCAGCGCCTCGTCGGTCCCAGCGGCACGGACCGATGGGGCTTTGCCCGTATGGACATAGACGTCGAACGGCGTGCTGTTCGAAATCCGATCGAAGGCGCCCCCGGTCGGGAAGGAGCGTTCCGCGGCGAAAGCGGGGATCGCGGCGCTGACGGCAAGCAAGGCGGACAGGATCGGACGGCGCATGTGCATCACTCCACTGTGTTAGTCTACTGCTACACATCTATTACATGCGTAGTCAATAGCGAGCTTGCCGGCATATCGTGGCGGCGCCAGACCGCCGAAACGAAGGAGCAAGCCGATGGACAGGGCAATGATCGTCATCCTGCTCGGCGCCATGGGGCTGGCTGCACCGCTGCAGGCCCAGGGCGCCACCGCCAGTTCGCCGCCCGAACTTGCGCGCATGGCCGACAGGCTGAAGCCCGGCCAGTGGATCTGGGCGCCGCAGGTGGCGCCCGCCGGGCCATTGCTGATTTATGTCGATCTCTCGCGCCAGCGCGCGACGGTGTATCGCAACGGGGTGCGCATGGCGGTCAGCACGATTTCGTCGGGGAAGGACGGTTACGAGACGCCGACCGGGGTCTTCACCATCCTGCAGAAGGATGCCGACCATCGCAGCAACGTCTATAATAGTGCGCCGATGCCGTTCCAGCAGCGGCTCACCTGGGATGGGGTGGCGCTCCATGCCGGCGGCCTGCCCGGTTATCCCGAAAGTCACGGCTGCGTGCATCTGCCGATCGGCTTCGCCCGCGCCTTGTTCGGCGTGACCAAGCTAGGTGCGACCGTGGTCGTCCAGGGAAATGCCGCCAGGAAGGCGCTCACCAGCGAATCAAGCCTGCTGCTGCCGATCGACACCAAGGGCCAGCCGGTCGAGCAGACGGACCTCGACCGCCGGGAATATCGCTGGACGCCCGAGCGCGCGCCGAGCGGCCCGCTCACCATCATCATCTCGAAGCATGACCAGCGCGTGGTGGTGCTGCGCAACGGCTTCGAGATCGGGCGCAGCGCGGCGATCATCAACGACGACGATCCGGGCAGCCACGTCATCACGCTCACCGTCGGCAAGGATGGCAAGGCGCGCTGGCTTTATGTCGGCCTGCCTGGCCATAGCGAGGATGCCGGGCGCGAGCTGGACGAAGCGACCATCAACCGCGCGCGCTTTCCGCGCAAATTCTACGAGCTGGTGAAGGCCGAATTGAAGCCCGGCGCAACCATCCTCGTCACCCAGTCGAGCGTCGGCGCCGATACCGGCCGGCATATCACGATCATGGACAGCGTCGTGCCGCGACCGTGAGTGACGGCCAGGCGCTACGCAAGGAAAAGGGCGGCGCTTCTTCCGGAACGCCGCCCTGATTTCCCGGTAGCTGGCGAAGGCCTATGCCGTCGGCGTGGCAACCTTGTTGTGGATTGCCGCCGCCGCGCGGAGGATATCGAGGATCTTCACCTGCGCGGTGGGCTCGTCGACCGATTCCATCGCTGCCAGCTCGCGTGCCAGACGGCTGCACGCCGCCTCGAAAATCTGCCGCTCGGAATAGCTCTGCTCGGGCTGGTCCTCGGCGCGGAACAAGTCGCGGACCACTTCGGCGATCGAGACGAGATCGCCCGAATTGATCTTGGCTTCATATTCCTGGGCGCGGCGCGACCACATCGTACGCTTGACCTTGGGCTTGCCCTTCAGCGTGGCAAGCGCATCCGACATCTGCGCGTTGGACGACAGCTTGCGCATGCCGACGCTTTCCGCCTTGTTGGTGGGGACGCGGAGGGTCATCCGCTCTTTCTCAAAACGCAGCACGTACAGCTCTAGTTTCGCACCTGCGATTTCCTGGCTTTGGAGTTCGACCACGCGGCCGACACCATGCTTGGGGTAAACGACATAATCGCCGACGACGAAGCTCAGCGCCTTTGCAGCCATTAAGAGACCTTTCTGCTCAAGCGAACCGCGTACGCCCCGACAAGTCCGTTCATTTTTAGAACGGCCTGACGGCGGCTAAGAGCGGTCGGAACATGTTCCTTGTGAAACGCCCGCACGGCGCCCACTTCTTGCGGAGCCTTGTAACAGAATTACAACCCGAATGCCAGCATTCCGTAAGAGCGACGATTTCGTTAAGGTTAAGCGCCGCCTAAAATTCGATACGATTCCGGTTCAAGTCCGTTTGGTTCAATCGCCCTGGCCGGGCTCCGGCGAGAATTGCGTATCATATTTGTCGGCAACCCCTTTCCATTCGTCGGCATCGGCCGGGGCCTCGCGCTTGCGCGTGATATTGGGCCATTGCGCGGAAAAGGTCGTGTTCAACTCCAGCCACTTCTCCTGCCCGTTCTCGGTATCGGGCAAAATCGCCTCGGCCGGACATTCGGGCTCGCACACCCCGCAGTCGATACATTCGCTGGGGTTTATGACGAGCATGTTCTCGCCCTCGTAGAAGCAATCGACCGGGCACACTTCCACGCAGTCCATATATTTACAGCGGATGCAGGCATCGGTGACGACGTAGGTCATGGGAAGCTCCTTGGGACGCGCGGCGAATATGGCGACGATGTCGCAGGGTCAACCGAGCGCTCCTTTGGCGGACCGGGAAATTTCCCTGGGGAGGAAGTTTGCCAACCGGTTGGCGGGTCGCTCGGGGGGCGAAAACTAGAAACGCCGGAAACGAACCAAAGGGCCGGGGCGGAAAGCGCGTGTCGAGGCGCCGGGCTACCCCGAAATTTGCCAACACGCTCTCCCTCGTTTCGCGAGGGGAAGAACGAAAAAACATCAGAAACGAACTGGGTGGTTTTGGACGTCGTGCTGATGCGCCAGCCGATCCTCCTTACCAAATTTGAGAATGAACAAAGTGCGCGATCCGCTTTGCGGCGGCATCAAAGCGTCCCGCTAGAGTACGCTCAATACGTACGCTTGTCAAGCATTTGCAAAGAAAGCGAAGAGAGATGACGAGGGCCAGGCCCTACTATACGTTTCCGTCCAAGCGGTGGCGACTCGGGAGCCATTTCAATGCGCGACGACCACTTGGCGGCCGATAAGGCCGCACTTCAGAAGAGCGCGATGTCGCGCCGTCGCTTCGGTGCCGCGGCGTGCGCGATGCTGGTGCTGCCGCGTGCGGCGAATGCGTTACCGGCCCCAGACGGCGTTCGCGACGACCAACTTCCATTATCGCAAGGCCGGCGGCCGGCGTTAACCAGAGGACAAAAAGATATGGTAACCGACCCCATAGTCCGCATCTCGATCGTGCGCTGCGATGCTTCGCGGTTCGATAGGTTGCTGCAATTGATGCGTGAAAGCGAAGCGAAACTGCGGCCGGGCATCGAGCAAATGCCCGGCCTTCTGGCATTTTATGCGGGCGCAGACCCAGCGACCCATTCCCTTACCAATACCAGCCTGTGGGACACGTTGGAGCACGCCCAGCAATTGGACCATTTTCAGCCAATGCTGGATGCCGGCAAACTGTTCGCGGCTGAGGGCGCCACGTTTGAGCGGCCCATTATGAATTACGCGACATTTTGGCGCTTCGGACCGATGTCGGAGCCGCAGGCGTGAACCCAGGGGGTGCGCTGGCTTCGTCGGCGGAAACGCGCCATTCGGAGTCCAAGCGACCAGTCTGCTAGCCGCTGCCAGCTGCCATCGGCACGCGCTCAAGACGCCGGCGGCGCGAGATCCGCGTAGCAGGCCTGCGCTTCGGGGGCGGGACCGCGGCGGGTGGGGATTGCTTCGACGCGGATGACGCGGACGCGGTCGTTCAGGGGGAAGGTGAGGACGTTGCCGACCTTCACCTCGGCGTGGGCGCGCTCGACCACGCGGCCGTTGATGCGGAAGTGGCGATCCTCCACCAGTTTGTGGGCGAGGCTGCGCGTCGTCACCAAGCGGACGAAGAATAGAAATTTGTCGATCCGCACCTAGAGGCGGAGCCCCGCGAGCGCGCCGAAGGCGTTGCCGGGGCGTGGCTTGGCGGGCTTCTTTTCGGGGCGTGCGGGGGCGCGTTTGCCCTTCCACACCCAGCCCTGATCGGCGGCGCGGAAGCCCAATGCGAGCATGAGCTGCGCGAAGCTCGCCGGCATCAGGCCGAGTGAGGTGGCCAGCGCCGCGTCGGGGGCGAAGGCGGCGCGGCCCGAGCGGGCATCGTGGGCGTTGCGCGCCAGCCGCTCGACCTGATCGACGCGGAGCATCTGTGCGCCGAGCGGGCGGAACCCGGCGAGCGTGAAGGCGTGGCAAGTGGCGGCGTCGGCCGGCGTTGGCACCGAGACGGCGCCGATCGGCGGCAGGCGGGGCATCGGCGCGCCGTCCTGGGCGGCGACGAGCGCAACCCGCCAGCGCGCGGCCTCCGGCTTGATCAGGCCGGGCATGAAGATGTCGAGTGTGCCGATGCGGATACCGAGGCCGTTCAGCGGGCCGCGCGCTTCGCGATCGAGCGCGTCGAGCACGTCGTCGAGCGCGCGGCGCGGCGCCACCCCGCTCGCCTGCCCGAGCGGCGCGAGCACGGCGCGGACCGGGGCCGAGCGGGTGGGATCGCGCGCGGCGGCAAGGATATCGGCAAGCGGACCGAGATGGCGCGCGACCTGATCGTCGAGCCAGGCCTGCAGGCGGCGCGCGACCGCCTGGCGATCGGGCGGCGTGAGCGCGTCGAGTGCGCGGTGGAGCTCGATGCGAGGCTCGAGCAGGCTGCGACCCTTGGCGAGGCGTGCGACGACGTCACCCTGCCAGAACAACGCGACCGGGCGGCCCGCATCGGTAGCGAGGCTGAAGCCCGAATCCTCATCCACCGCCAGCGCGCGCGCGCGACGACCCAGTTCGTCGCCCAGCCGGCGTTCGGCCGCCGCCATAAGCCGCTTCATGTCGCCATGCCGCGCCCGCGGATCGGCCTTGAAACGGAAACCGATCAGGATGCCGATCTGTTCGCCGTCGACCGTAACCGCGCCATCCTCGCCGACCCTGATCGGCAGCATGTCCGCGCCCTTCGCGCCCAGATCGCGCATCAGCACCGATGTCCGCCGATCGACGAAACGCTGCGTCAGCCGCTGGTGGAGCGCGTCCGACAATTTCTCCTCAAGGCTACGCGTCCGCGCCGCCCAGTGGTCGGGCTCCGCCAGCCAGTCGGGGCGGTGCGCGATATAGGCCCAGGTCCGCACCGCCGCGAGCCGGTCGGCGAGCGTCTCGACATCGCCCTGGATCGTGTCGAGCCGCGCCAGCTCGTCCGCAAACCACGGCACCGGCAGGCGCAGATCGCCCTCGCTCAGATGCCTGAACACGCGCCCCACCAGCCGGCTGTGCGGCTCGGCCCCGGTCTTGCGGAAATCGGGCAAGCCGCACGCGTCCCACAACCGTTTGACCGCCGCCGGCTGCGTGGTGCGATCGCGCACCCACGGCTCGTCCGCGAGCCGCTTGAGCACGGCGAGGTCGATCGCCTGCGGTGCCGCCCGCAACACCCGTGACGATGGCTTGCGCTCCAGATCGGCGATCAGCGCGTCGACCGATCCGAGATCGGGCTTGCCCTCGCGCCAGTAGAGATGGTCGATCGGCGGGAAGCGATGCTCCTCGATCGCGAGCACCTCCTCATCCTCGAACTGCGCCGACGGCCCTTCCAGGCTGAGCGTGCCGAACGTGCCGTCGCGCTGGTGGCGCCCGGCGCGCCCGGCGATCTGCGCCATTTCGGACACGGTCAGCCGCCGGCTCTTGCGCCCGTCATACTTGCGCAACGACGCGAAGGCGACATGCGCCACATCCATGTTGAGCCCCATACCGATCGCGTCGGTCGCGACCAGATAATCGACCTCGCCCGCCTGGAACATCGCCACCTGGGCATTGCGCGTGCGGGGCGACAGCGCCCCCATCACCACCGCCGCGCCCCCGCGCAGGCGGCGCAGCATTTCCGCGACCGCGTAAACCTCCTCGGCCGAAAAGGCGACCACCACCGATCGCTTCGGCAGGCGGGAGAGCTTGGCCGGCCCGGCATAGGTCAAGGTCGAGAAACGCGGGCGCGTGATGATCTCCGCATCGGGCGTCAGCGCGCGCAGCATCGGCCGCAGCGTCTCCGATCCCAGAATCATCGTCTCCTCGCGCCCCCGCGCGCGCAGCAGGCGATCGGTGAAGACATGCCCGCGCTCGGGATCGGCGCCCAATTGCGCCTCGTCGAGCGCGACGAACGCAAATTCCTTATCCAAAGGCATCGATTCAGCTGTGGTGAGGAACCAGCGCGCCTTATCGGGCAGGATCTTCTCCTCCCCCGTCACCAAGGCGACCGAATCCACGCCCTTGATCGCGACCACCCGATCATAGACTTCGCGCGCCAGCAGCCGCAGCGGAAAGCCGATCAATCCTGACGAATGGCCGCACATGCGCTCGACCGCCAAATGGGTCTTGCCGGTGTTGGTCGGGCCGAGCACCGCGACCAGCGGCTGGGCGGCGAAGCGCGTCATACCGTTGCGCAAGATGGCGCAAGCGGGGGCAAAAGCAAGCGACTAGGATGCGGCGGCCGGGCTACCCGCGCCTCGGCGCCGTCTTCCTCGCTTGTAGCAGAACTGTCATGCTTGCCATCGCAAGGTGGCTGTCGGCGATTCGGCGCGGGAGACGAAGAATGGCGACGCAGGCAGCTGGGAATCCCGTAGCTCCTCCAGGCAGGGCGCCGCGTCAGCTCGATCACAAGATTCACCCGATCGGCCTGATCGCCTTCCTCGTCGTGCTCGCGGCCGGGCTGATCTATGCCGGGACGAGCGTCCTCCTCGACACGAGCCATGTCGGCGAGCCGCTCGCGATCGGCGCATTCATATTTCTCGGGGTCGCGCTCCTGATCGCGCTCGGGTTCGAATTCGTGAACGGCTTTCACGATACGGCGAATGCGGTCGCGACCGTGATCTACACCAATTCGCTCGCGCCGGTGACGGCGGTCGTGTGGTCCGGCGCATGGAATTTCATCGGCGTGCTCGCCTCCAGCGGCGCGGTCGCATATTCGATCATCACCTTGTTGCCGGTCGATCTGATCCTGCAGATCGGCAGCGCGTCGGGCTTCGCGATGATCTTCGCGCTGCTCCTGGCCGCGGTGACGTGGAATCTCGGCACCTGGTATTTCGGCCTCCCCAATTCCTCCAGCCACGCGCTGATCGGATCGGTGCTCGGCGTCGGCCTCGCCAACCAGCTGCTCGCCCCGGTGGGCTCGGCCACCTCGGGCGTCGACTTGTCGCAGGCGACCAAGGTTCTGACGACCTTGCTCGTCAGCCCGGTGGTCGGCTTCTTCGGCGCATTCCTGCTGCTGTGGCTGATGAAGGGGATCATACGCGACAAGAAACTCTATCAGGAGCCCGTCGGCCATACGCCGCCGCCACTGGGGATCCGCGCCTTGCTGGTCGGCACCTGTACGGCGGTGTCGTTCGCGCATGGCAGCAATGACGGCCAGAAAGGCATGGGCCTGATCATGCTGATCCTGATCGGCGTGGCGCCGACCGCCTATGCGCTCAACCGGACGATGCCGGACAGCTCCACGCCGGCCTTTGTCGCGGCGACGACCGATGCGCAAAAGGTGTTCACCGCAAAGGCGAACGGCACGACCCTCGATCCCGTCAAGGCCGCCGCCGTCCTGAGGGACGGGTTGCGTACGCACGATGTCGACCGGCCCGAAATATATGCCGCGCTGAACACCGCGTCGCGTGAGATCGCCAGCGACCTGAAACAATATGGAGCGATCGCGCACGTTCCGGCGGCCGCGACCAAGAATCTGCGCAACGAAATGTATATCGTGCAGGATACGTTGAACCTGCTGACCAAGGACAAGGCCAAGGCGGCCGCCGTCTATCCAGGCGGTGGCGACAAGGCGCTCAAGGGCTATCAGACGCTTCTGGAGCACGCCACGCGCTTCATTCCAACCTGGGTGAAGATCACGGTGGCGATCGCGCTCGGGCTCGGCACGATGGTCGGCTGGAAACGGATCGTCGTCACCGTTGGCGAGAAGATCGGCAAGACCCACCTCACCTACGGCATGGGGGCGGCGGCCGAGATCATGGCGGCGAGCACTATTCTGCTGGCGGACCAGCTGCACATGCCGGTCTCGACGACGCATATTCTTTCCAGCGGCGTCGCGGGAACGATGGTGGCGGATGGTGCCGGTCTGCAGGCATCGACGGTGCGCAACATCGCTTTGGCCTGGGTGACCACCCTGCCCGCGGCGATGCTGATCTCCGGCCTCCTCTACGCCTTGTTCCTCGCGCTGGTGCACGCCTTCGGCGGATGAGGGGCCCGCCCGGCGCGACGCCTGCCTTCGACACCATCCCTGGGGCAGCGCCGCGGGAGCCACGAATTAGGCTGCCTCAACGCCGTTGACCGAACATTCCCGCTTGCCGCACACAGCGCCCATGGGGTTCGCCAACAACAGAATTGCCCGCTTCGCTGCTCTGTTCCTGGTGGCCGCCTCCTTTTCGGCTCCATCCGTGCAAGCCGAGGCTTCACCGGACAGCGGCGCGCGCGCCGATCTGGTCGGAACCTATGATGGCAGCCAGACCGAGATCGCGGCGGGCCTGGAGCTGCGGGCGGACGGGCGGTTCCGTTATGCTTTGTCCTATGGTGCGATCGATGAACAAGCGGAGGGCAGCTGGACGGTCGAGCGCGGCCGAATCCTGCTTACCGCGGCGCCGGTCGTGCCGCCGCGCTTCGTGCTCGTCAGTCAGGGCGATGCGCCCGCAGGGATATTATCGGTGACGCTGGACCTGCCCGCAGGCATGTCGCGCCAATATTTTCATGTCGAAAGCCGGATGGCGGAGGGAACCACAAACGACCATCAGCTGAACGATGATCAAACGCCGATCGAACTACAGCCGGGCGAGCGACCGACGGCTGTCGCCCTTTTGTTGCCCATGTTCGATCTGCGCAGCGAAGCCGTGCCGCTGCGCAGCGGCGCAGGACACCGGATCGCGTTCCGCTTCGAACCGAACGATCTGGGCAAGGTGGCGTTCGTCCGGACGCCGCTCCTGCGCGATCGCAACGATCTCATCCTGGCGCGATATGACCGGACGATCCGGTTCCGACGGACAGAGCGATGATGAGGCAATAGCGGATCGGGACGTTGCGAGAGCATCGGACGAGCGAAGATATGTCCTCGTCGATCGCAAATCCCCGCGCGCCCATGGGCACGCCTACGAACTGGCGGCCCGTATCTCGGGATAGAGGAGTAGGGGCCCTGGCGGTCGGCCGTGCGCCGCGACCAGCGGCGGTTCCAGGCCGTCGCGTTCCAAAGGTTACGCGGCCAGCGCCCCAAGATCGCGAAACCGCACCAGCCGGCGGTTCTGCTCGTCCCACAGCCCCAGCCGCCAGCAGCGCAGGCTCTCGCGCAACGTGATCGGCTTGGCGATCAGGCCCAGTTCGGGCGCCGCCTCGAAACATGCCTTCAGCCGATAATTGGGGATGCGGCTGCACAGATGGTGGATGTGGTGCAGCCCGATATTGCCGCTGAACCAGCGCAGCACCGGCGGCAATGTGAAATAGGAACTGCCCGCCACCGCGGCCGCGTGGAAATTCCAGTCGCCGTCGCGCTCCCAATAGCTATGCTCGAACTGGTGCTGGACGAAGAACAGCCAATTGCCGATCCA
>DATMIP010000273.1:0-4992 GCA_035554515.1 Sphingomonas sp.
TGCCGTATTTGAGCATGGCCAGCCGATCGACGCCGGTGCCAAACGCAAAGCCCTGATATTCCGCCGGATCTAGGCCACAAGCGGCGATCACTTTCGGATGAACCATCCCGGAGCCCAGAACCTCCATCCAGCCCTCGGACCCGCCGATCACGCGGCGCCCCTTTTCGATCGAATAGCCGACGTCGACCTCCACCGAGGGCTCGGTGAAGGGGAAATATGAGGGGCGTAGCCGGAGCACGATGTCTTCGCGCTCAAAGAATGCCTTGAGGAAGGTTTCCAGCGTCCAGCGCAGATGGCCGAGATGGATGCCCTTATCGATCACGAGGCCTTCGATCTGGTGGAACATCGGCGTGTGGGTGGCGTCGCTATCCGAACGATAGACGCGGCCGGGCGCGATGATGCGGATCGGCGGCTTCTGGTTCATCATCGTGCGGATCTGGACGGGCGAGGTGTGCGTGCGCAGCAGCATGCGCCGCGTCTCGTCCAGCTCGACATATTCGCCCGTCGCCGGCTCGGGCGGCGGATTGAAATAGAAGGTATCGTGCATCGCGCGCGCCGGGTGCGTGTCCGGAATATTGAGCGCGGAGAAATTATGCCAATCGTCCTCGATCTCCGGACCGGTCGCGACCGCGAAGCCCAGATCGGCGAAGATTTCGGCGAGCTCGTCCATCACCTGGCTGACCGGGTGGACCGAGCCCTGGCGGCCGCCGGCCACCGGCAGGGTCATGTCGAGCGTCTCGGACGCGAGCTTCGCGTCGAGCGCAGCACTGTCGAGCGTCTCCTTGCGTTCCGCGATCGCGTCCGACACGGCGGTGCGCAGCCCCTGGATCGCGGGCGCCTTCTCCGTCCGCTCCTCGGGCGACATGCCGCCGAGCGTCTTGAGCAGGGTGGTGATCGTGCCGCTCTTGCCGAGCGCGCTCACCCGAATCGCCTCCAGCGCGTTGGCATCAGCAATCGCAATGGCGCCGAGAAGCTCGGCTTTCTGTTCGTCGAGGTCTGTCACATTCCACCCGTAATCTTATCGTCATCCCGGCGAAAGCCGGGATCCATCTCGCGGCAGGGCAATGGCTTGAAACCAAGCCCCACCGCCAGATCATCCCAATGCGAATTCTGCTGCTCGATCAGCTCGATCTTCCACGCCCGGCGCCATTCCTTAAGCCGACGCTCACGGACGATCGCCGCATCGATCGTGTCGAACATCTCGAAATGAACCAGACGCCGAACGCCGTAGCGGCGGGTGAAGCCTGGGATCAAGCCCTCGCGGTGCTGGTGCAGCCGCTGCATCAGGTTCGACGTTACGCCAATGTAAATCGTCCCACGCATTCCGCTGGCGAGGATGTAAATCGCCGGCTCAAAGGTATCGCGTGGTGTAGCCCAACATCCATACCGCACCTGAGCTGAAACCTGGATCCCGGCTTTCGCCGGGATGACCAGCGGAGAGAAAAACAAAAAGGGCGCGGAAGCCTTGTCGGCCGCCGCGCCCTTCGAATGGCTTCGTAGGTATCGGCTTACGCCGCGACCCGGGCACCTTCCGGAAGCGCCGCCTTCGCCTGCGCGATGATCGCGCTGAACAACGCACCTTCGTGCATCGCCATGTCGGCCAGCACCTTGCGGTCGAGCTCGACGCCGGCGAGCTTCAGCCCGTGCATGAACACGCCGTAGGTCAGGCCTTCGGCCCGGACTGCGGCGTTGATGCGCTGGATCCAGAGTGCGCGGAAATTCCGCTTGTTCACCTTGCGATCGCGATAGGCATATTGACCCGCTTTCTCCACCGCCTGGCGGGCGATGCGGATCGTATTCTTGCGGCGGCCGTAATAGCCCTTTGCATCCTC
Source organism: Sphingomonas sp. (assembly GCA_035554515.1). Classification (GTDB taxonomy): domain Bacteria; phylum Pseudomonadota; class Alphaproteobacteria; order Sphingomonadales; family Sphingomonadaceae; genus Sphingomonas_I. The sequence continues at coordinate 1,833 of DATMIP010000273.1, forward strand.
CAGGATGCGCTTGTGCTTCGCGTGCGTGGTTACGCCGCGCTTGACGCGTGCCATGTCCCGCTACTCCTTAATTGAGGCCGTAGGGCGCCCAGAGCTTCACGCGCACCGTATCAGGGGCGGCGAGCACATCGGTGCGACGGTTCTGGCGGATATATTTGCTATTGTGGCTGATCAGGCGATGGCGCTTGCCAGCGACCCCGTGCTTGATCTTGCCGGTGGCGGTGAGCTTGAATCGCTTCTTCACACCGCTCTTGGTCTTCAGCTTGGGCATTTTGTCTCCTTTCGAGAGCGACAAAGAACGGCCACGGCAGCCCACACTAGCCGGGCAGTTCGTCCAAATCGCTTGGAAGTGCGCGCCTATAGGGCAGGCGGGCGCGCGGTGCAACCGTCCGTCGCTCGCTCTTCCGTTCACGCCAGCGAAGGCTAATGGTGATGCGCGTCTTCCTTTCCGTCACCCCAGCGGAGGGCGGGGTCTCAGGAGGCCGGGCGGCACCGAGGTTTCGAGCCGCCCCTGAGATGCCAGCCTTCGCCGGCATGATGGTGGGGGGTAGGGCGTTGCCCCCTTCTTCGCGGAACCCAGCAGATGCGGAAAGGTTAAGGCGGGCATGGCCGACGCATCCGCAGCCCCGGGGCCGACCGCCCCCGTCAGTCGGACGCCGCCCCGCCGGCGGGACATCGGCACGCACATGCTCGCGGCCGGCCTCTCCTTTCTGGCGACGCTGATCGGGGTGCTTTTGCTCGCATGGCTCGTCCTGTTCGTCACCAAGGGCCGCTTCCTGAAACACACGTTCGAGCGGGTCGCGAGTGCGCATACCGGGCGCACCGTGAAGGTGGCGGGCGACTTCAACCTGTATTTCGATCCGTTCGCGACCAAGTTCCTGGCCGAGGGCCTGACCATTTCGAACCCGGCGTGGGCCTCCAAACCCGATCTGTTCCGGGCGAAGTTGATCGACATGCGGATCGCCACGTTCACCTTCCTCTTCGGCAATCAATCAAAGGTGAACTGGATCAATCTGGTCGACGGTGCCGCCGACATGGAATGGAATGCCAGGCACGACCAGAATACGTGGACGTTCGGCCAGACCAGGGGCAAGCCGTTCCAGATGCCGCTGATCCAGCGCGCGCAGATTGACGGCACCACCGCGCGATATCGCGATCCCCGCCTGCAGCTTTCGGTCGATGTCGCGTTCCAGGCGATCGAGGCGAAGGACAGTCGCTTCGCCAGGATCATCCGCTTTACCGGCGACGGCTTCATGCGCCGCCATCCGTTCCACCTGTGGGGCAGCCAGTCATCGCCCAATGAGTTGCTCGCCAGCGGCGAGAACAGGTTCGAAATGCACGCCGACGGGGCGTTGAGCCATGTCGATGTCGCCGGGACATTGCAGGGTGCCACGGTGATCGATGGTGCCGATCTTTCGGTGGCCGCGCGCGGGCGGAATATCCGCGACCTGTTCGACCTGATCGGCGTCGCCGTGCCCGACACCCGCACCTACCGGCTGAAATCGCATCTGGTGAAGCAGGGGGGCGAATATCGCTTCACACGGATCACCGGTTTTTATGGCGCGAGCGATCTCGCGGGCAGGTTCACCGCCCGGATTCCGACCGATCCGACCGAGCGCATATTCCTGAGCGCCGACCTGCGGTCGCGCCATGTCGACATCATCGATGTCGGGCCGTTCATCGGTTATGATGCGAAGGCACTGGCGGCACAGGGCGCGACCGCCGCGGCGACGACGCAGCACAAGCGCGACGGCGTGCCGCGCATCTTGCCCGACGCGCCCTTACGCAGCGACTCGATCAAGCTGTTCGATGCCAAGGTCACCTACCGGATCGACACGATCAAACAGCCGTTCGTTCCGATCTCGAACATATTGCTCGGGCTCGATCTCGACCGCAGCCTGCTGAAGCTGTCGCCGCTGAACTTTGATCTGGCGACCGGCCACCTGAGTTCCGACATCGTCATCAACGCGCGTAATCCCGCCGTCGTCACCGACTATGATGTCAGGCTGTCGCCGACCCCGATCGGCAAGCTGCTCTACAAATCGGGCGTTGCCGAAGGCGGCACCTCGGGCGTCCTGACTGCGCGGGCCAAGCTGCATGGCACCGGCAATTCGCTTCGCGCCAGTCTCGCGAGCTCGAACGGCCGGATCGCGATCATCCTGCCAAAGGGTTCGTTCTGGACGCAATATATCCAGCTCAGCGAGTTCGATCTGGGCGTGTTCGTGCAGAAACTGCTCCAGGACAAGCTGAAGAAACCCGTCCAGCTCAATTGCGGCCTGATCGCCTTCACCGTCCGCGATGGCTATGCGGCGGCCGATCCGATCCTGATCGATACCGAAAAGAATGTGATGACGGCCAAGGGCGGCTTCAGCTTCAAGGATGAAGCGCTCAGCATGGCGTTTCGCGCCGACGGCAAGAAGTTCAGCCTCTTTTCCGGCCAGTCGCCGGTCGGGATCGGCGGACATTTCGCCGCGCCGAAAATGCAGATCATCACCCCGCAATTGCTCACCCGGGGCGGCGCGGGCCTCGCGCTTGGCATCGTGGCAAGCCCGCTGGCGGCGATCCTCGCCTTTGTGGACCCGGGCGACGCAAAGAGTGCGGCCTGCGGTCCCGTTCTGGCCGGTGCCCATGCCGCGGCCCAGCGCACCACCAAGGGCGAGCCCCGCAAGGACGTGGGCACGGGCACGACGCGCGACATAAAGGCCCAGAAAGAAAAGGGCTGAGACCGGGCTCCCGCAAGGATACCGGCGCGCCACGCGGCCGCCGGCGTGCGCATGAAACGAGTATCTCATTCTGAAGATTTGGCTTATACCCGTTAATGAATCGGCGGAGCGGCAATAGTCTCCGCCTGAAATTCATTTCGGGGGAAATGCCATGTCCGACTATCTCGGTCCACCGATCACAGCTGGCAAAGTCCGGCTGCGTCTGGCCCAGTGAAGCTCGGGACGCGTTAGGACGCCAGGGGCGTGCCGGACAGCCGCTACGCCGCCTTCATAAGCTACAGCCACGCCGACCATCTCTGCGTGCGCTGGCTCCACCGCGCGCTCGAAACCTATCGTCTGCCAAAGATGCTGGTGGGGACCGAAGCGCCTTTCGGCCCGGTTCCGCGCCGGCTTCCTCCCGTATTTCGCGATCGCGACGAGCTACCGGCGAGCGGCGA
>DATMIP010000274.1:0-3527 GCA_035554515.1 Sphingomonas sp.
TCGGCATAGAGCGCCCAACCCTCGGTATAGGCAGAGAAGAAACCCGTCGCCTTGCGCAGTAGCGGAATGTCTTTCGATTCCTGCGCTATACTGATCTGGAGGTGGTGCCCCGGAAGGCCTTCGTGGAAGGTCAAGGCGGGCAGGCTATACTTCGGCCAGTCACGCACCTCCTTGAGGTTGATGAAGTAGATCGCCGGACGCGACCCATCGAGCGCGCCGCGCTGATAATAGCCGTTGGATGCCCCATCCTGGATCTCGACCGGCACGGCGCGGATTTCGAGCGGCGTCCGGGGCAGGTCCGCGAACAGCTGTGGCAAGCGCGCCGACATCGCCTGGATTCCGGCGTTAAGGCTCGCGATCAACGCCAGGCGGCCCTCGGCCGTATCAGGATAGATCTGAGCCGGATCGGCGTTCAGCGCGGTTATCCGTTCGCCGACCGAACCTTTGGTATAACCCTGGCTCTTTAACGTGGCATCCAGATCTCCGCTGATCGCCGCGACCTGCTCCAACCCCATCCGATGAACCTCGTCGGGCGTGAATGTGGTCGTGGTCGCCTGTTCGAGCGCGGCCCGATAGATTTCATCGCCGTGGGGAAGCCGCCAAACGCCCGCAATGTTGCTGGCGGTGGGTCGCAACTGCTTCATCAGCGCGATCTGCCGATCGAGCGCGGGATAGATCGCGCTTTCGACGATCGCCGTCGCGCGGTTCTGCCAGTTCCCCGCTATCCCCTTGGCTGACGCGCGCTTCGTCAGTGAACGCACCATCGAACTTTCAGCCGCGACCGCCGAGCGCATTTTGGCCATTTGACCCAGCGTCAGATCGATGCTGAAATCTGGCGCGAGGATCCCGCGCGCCGCGTCCGCGCGCTGTACCTCGACGTCCTGGTCCAGCACCTGCGGAAATTGGGCCAGACGATCCAGATAGGCTTCGCAATCCTCCGCGGTTGCAATCGCATGAGTACCATTCAGAAAGTCCGGGACCGAATAATAGGCGCCGCCCTGCTGATAGATGCGATATGGTCGCTGCGCGCTGTCGATCCGAAAGCGATCATAAGCGAGCGTTCGGCTCTTCATCGAATAGAGGATGACGTCCCGGTTCAATGCAGCGGACGGGGAGAGGCCGGTCGGGTCGATCGCTTCGAGCTTGGCGATCCAGGCGTGAGCGCGCGCCGCATCGCGCGCCGATTCGGCCTCCGAGACATCCGACAGCTTGTGTTTCGCGGCCGCATTGGCGCCCTTGTCCAACCCGAGCGACGAGGCAAGCTCGGGGGAATTTGCGAGCGTATCGGCGAATATGGCGTCGAACAGTGCGTTAAGCTGGGCATCGCCCGACTGGCACCATGCCTGCCCTGAAATGGTGGCGGTGGTGGCTAACGCCGCGCCGGATGTTAGGAAAGTTCGGCGATCCATGGATTGCTCCGAAAAAATGCGATTGCCGTCAGACTAATATCCCCCGGCCGCATGGCAACCTTCAGAGCCGTTTTCCCTGGCGACCTGCCAGTTCGACCACATATTGCCAAGCCACGCGTCCGGAACGTCCTCCACGCTGCATCGCCCAGCCGATGGCATCCTGCGGGTCTACGGCCAGCCCATAAGCGCGGGCATAACCTTCGATCATCGCCACATAGGTCGGCTGATCGACCACGTGGAAGCCGAGGCTGAGGCCGAACCGGTCGGCGAGCGCCAGCTTGTCGTCTGCGGCGTCGCGCGGGTTGATCGCACTTTCCTGTTCGGCCATGTCGCGCGGAACGATATGCCGGCGATTGGCGGTGACGTGCAGCCGCATATTGCCGGGCCGCGCCTCCGCTCCGCCTTCCAACACCGATCGCAACAAACGAGGCGCTTCGCTCGGCTCAGCAAAACCCAGATCGTCGATGAACAGCACGAATGCGCGCGGAACGTCCGCAAGTGCCGCAAACAGGTTCGGCAGGCCCAACAGCGCGTCCCCGGCTATTTCGACCAGCGCGAGGGCTTCGCCCTCGGCCTGTATCTGCCCGACACCGGCCTTGACCAATGCCGATTTTCCCGTGCCGCGCGCGCCCCACAGCAATACGTCATGCGCGGGAAGCTTTCGCGCGAGGCGACGCATATTGCCGACGAGTGCCTCCTTCTGCGCGTCGATCCCTTCGAGGCGGTCGAGCGGCAAGGGCTTAAAATCGCGCGCGGCATGGAGCACATGATCACGCCACAGATAAGCAGGATGAAGCAGCGGATCGGCGCTCGCGGGCGATGGCGGCGCGATCCGTTCGAGCGCGGCTGCGATACGGGCGAGCAACTCCTCGCTCATGCTTTCAGTGCCTCCAGTGCCGTTCCGTCGATCCGCCATGGCTGCCACCCAATCTGGGGGCGTCCGCCGATCGCGCGGTAAAAATCCATCGCGGGCGTGTTCCAGTCGAGCACCGCCCAGTCGATCCTCGCGCAGCCGCGGGCGTCGGCCTCGCGGGCCAATGCCTGGAACAACGCCTTGCCCGCGCCGGTTCCCCGCGCGGTCTCGCTGACGAACAGGTCCTCCAGATAGAGTCCCGGCCGCCCCGTCCAGGTCGAGTAGTTAAGGAACCAGACGGCGATGCCGATTACCTCGTCATCCAGTTCGGCGACATGCGCGAAGACGTGGGGTTGTTCGCCAAACAATGTCCCGGTCAGCATTTCCTCGGTCGCCTTCACGGCATCGGGTTCGCGTTCGTAGGTGGCGAGCGCGACGATCAGGCGCAGAATCGCCGGCACATCGCCCAGGGTAGCGCGCCGCACGATCATGACGCCGCCTCGGTCGAGGGCGCGCGTACCGCCTTTTCGCGTGCGCCGATCAGGCAACCGGCAATGATCATAGCCGCACCGGCCACCGTCACGGGCAGGACCCTCTCCTTGAACACGATCGCTCCCAATATTGCCGCCCAGATGAAGGCGGTGAATTCCACCGATACGAGCCGCTGGGCTTCGGCCCTGGCATAAGCCCACGAAAGCAATAGCGACGAGACGATCGCCAGCCCCGCGGCCAATGCTACGTGCGGCGCGTAATGAAGCGGGAGCGCAATCGCCGCAACCGGCGCGCCGATCAAATAGAAACCTGTGAACACCAGATTGGTGAAAAAGGTGATTTCGATCGGCCCCGCGACCAGCGCCGAGCGCCGCAACAGGACCAGATTGTAAGCGTAGAAGAGGCTCGCGATCACGATCGCGATCGCCCCATGCATCGACGCCGATCCCCCGCCCTCACCTGCCTTGCCCAGCACGATGACGATCACGCCGGCGAAGGCGATCAGGCACGCGCCAATCGCCCTTCGTCCGATTTTTTCCCCGAGCATCGGCGCGGCGAGCAACAACGCTATGAGCGGCGACAGGAAGGTCAAGGCCACGCCTTCCGCCATTGGGACCCGCACCAGCCCCCAGAAGAAAAGCAGAACAGAAATAGCGGCCGCGACGCTGCGCTTGGTATGGAGGATAATTCGGGTGCGATCGGGCCAGGGCTCGCGCCGCGCCCCGAACAGGACCACGCACATCGCAAGCCCCGCGATCGATCGCCACAGCATT
>DATMIP010000275.1:0-2803 GCA_035554515.1 Sphingomonas sp.
GGAGATCCTGAAGGCCGCCCTGGTCACCCACGGCGGCGCTGTCGTCCACCCGCAACTCAAGGCCTGATCCGGAGCTAGAACGATGGATGTCGATCCCACGGTCTTCCGCCTGGCAATCTTCGTGCTCGCGATCTTCGTGGGCTACTACGTGGTGTGGAGCGTCACGCCGGCCCTGCACACCCCGCTGATGGCGGTGACCAACGCCATTTCCTCGGTGATCATCGTCGGGGCGCTGATCGCGAGCGCGGCGGGGGGATCGGGGACGTCGAAATGGCTGGGGCTGGTCGCGGTCACGCTGGCGAGCGTCAACATCTTCGGCGGCTTCGCCGTAACCGCGCGAATGCTCGCAATGTACAAGAAGAAAGAAAAGCCGGCGCCAGGCAAGTGAGCCGGTACGCGCCCAAACAGGGAACGGGAACAAGATGGAGCAAGTGGTAGCGAACCCGTGGGCGATGCTGGCCTATCTGGTCGCGGGCATATGCTTCATCCTCGCGCTCAGGGGCCTGTCCAGCCCCGCCAGCAGCCGGCGCGGCAACCGCTTCGGCATGTTCGGCATGGCGCTGGCGGTGGGTACCACCCTGGTCACCCACGTGCCGTGGATTGGCGACGTGATTCCAGGTGTGCCCGCCTACGACACTTCGGTGCCCGATATCGTGACGATTGCCGAGATACTGGGCGCGATCGTCGTCGGTGCCGCGATCGGGCTTGTCACCGCGCGGCGCATCGCGATGACTGCGATGCCGCAGCTCGTCGCAGCCTTCCATTCGCTGGTCGGCCTCGCGGCGGTGCTGGTTGCGATCGCCGCCTATCTGAACCCGGTGGCATTCGGCATCGGCTTCGTCGTTGATGGCGTGATCCTGATCGAGCAGGTCAGCCGGATCGAGATGGGGCTGGGTGTCGCGATCGGCGCGATCACCTTCTCGGGCTCGGTGATCGCCTTTCTAAAATTGAACGGCAATATGTCGGGCAAGCCGATCATGCTTCCGGCGCGCCATGTCATCAACCTGGGCGTGCTCGCCGGCATAATCGGCCTGATCGCCTACTTCCTCACCGATCAGGCGCCGTGGGTATTCTTCACGGTAACGGCGCTCAGCTTCGCGATCGGCTTCCTGCTGATCATTCCGATCGGCGGTGCGGACATGCCGGTCGTCGTGTCGATGCTCAACAGCTATTCGGGCTGGGCCGCGGCGGCGATGGGGTTCACGCTCCACAATAGCGCGATGATCATCACGGGCGCGCTGGTGGGATCGTCGGGCGCGATCCTGTCCTACATCATGTGCCGGGCGATGAACCGCAGCTTCATTTCGGTCATTGCGGGCGGCTTCGGAGGGGACAGCGGCGGGCCGGCGGGAGCCGCCGCCACCGACCGGCCGTGGAAGCGCGGCTCGGCCGAGGATGCGGCCTTCCTGATGAGCCAGGCCGAACAGGTCATCATCGTCCCCGGTTACGGGATGGCGGTGGCCCAGGCGCAGCATGCGCTGCGCGAAATGGGCGATCTGCTCAAGGCCGAAGGCGTCACCGTCAAATATGCGATTCACCCGGTCGCGGGGCGCATGCCGGGGCATATGAACGTCCTGCTCGCGGAGGCGAACGTGCCCTATGACGAGGTGTTCGAACTGGAGGATATCAACAGCGAGTTCGCGCAGACCGACGTCGCCTTCGTCATCGGCGCAAACGATGTTACCAATCCGGCAGCAAAAACGGACAAAAGTTCGCCAATCTATGGCATGCCGGTGCTCGACGTGGAGAAAGCCAAGACCGTGCTGTTCGTGAAGCGCAGCATGGGCGGCGTCGGATATGCCGGCGTCGACAACGAGGTTTTTTACCGGGACAATACGATGATGCTGCTCGCCGACGCCAAGAAGATGGTTGAGGATATCGTCAAGGCGATGGCGCACTGATCTGGCTGACGGGGGCAATACGGGTACGCACGACGGGGTGAAGCGATGACGGTGGGATCCATATTCGGCGGTGCGTTCCGTTTCATGCGCGCGAACATCGGCGCCATCGCGGTGTGGAGCGCGACCCTGTTCCTCGCGACCTTGATTTCGACGATTTGGATGGCGCCTTTCTACGCGGCCCGACTCCGGGCCCTTCAGGGCGGTGAGATGACCGCGTCTGGCCTGGGCGGCTTCGTTCTTGCGATGGTGGCGATGCTGCTGATCTTCGTGGTCTTATGGACAGCCGTATTCCGCGCGGTGATATTTCCGGCGGAGAGCCGCTTCGCCTATCTCCGCGCCGGGATGGATGAATTGCGCCTCTTGGCCGTTATGCTGATCCTGATGATTGGTGGCTATCTCGCTTTATTGCTCGTGATCCTAGCCGTGGGCGCACTGGTCGCGATTCTCGCGGCTGCGGCCGGCAGCACGGGAGTGGCCGCAGTTGTAGGGGTGATTTTCGGTTTTGCGATCCTGTGCCTGGCGACATGGGTGGCGGTCAGGTTTTCCCCCGCGGGACCGCTGACCATTTACCGACGCAAGATCGTCATTGGTCCGGCCTGGCGGCTGACACGCGGAACCTTTTGGCGCCTGTTTGGCGCCTATGTGCTGGTAGCGCTGGTGCTGATGGCGATCTACCTTCCGGTGATCTTTATTCAGATGGGCCCCGTCCTCGGCGACCTAATGCATCCTGCCGATCCGCAGGCGGCGGCACGTATCGCCGAATGGCAGGCCGCCCGTTATAGCGGCGGTCTGTCGCCAGGAATGATTGGCGTGGCCTTCGTCTCGGCAATCCTGGGAGGTGTCGCACTGGCCCTCCAGGCAGGCGTCACGGCCGTTGCAACCACACAATTGATCGATCAGCG
>DATMIP010000276.1:0-6198 GCA_035554515.1 Sphingomonas sp.
GACAAGACGGAGCGCGCGAGCGTTGACGATTTTCTTGCCAGCCGCGTGGCCGAAAGTGGCCAGTGAGTAAGGCGGTGCTGGATGCCTCGGCGCTGCTGGCGCTACTGCGTGGCGAAGCAGGCGCGACGAAGGTCGAGGGCGTGCTCTCCGAGGCGCGTATGTCGGTGGTCAACATGGCCGAGGTCGCTTCGCACTATTCGAAGCTCGGCATGCCCGATCATGTCATCGATGCCATGCTGAAGCCCCTGCCCATGAAGCTGATCGAAGCGGACGCGAATCAATGCTGGGAGGCGGGCCGGCTACGCGGGCTGACGATCGAGGCAGGCCTGTCGCTTGGCGACCGATTTTGCATTGCGCTCGCGAAGCGAGAGAAACTGCCGGCGTGGACCGCCGACAAGACGTGGTGCGAGATCGCCGATGCGGCCGGCGTGACAGTCGTGGCAATCCGGTAAGGCCGCGTTGTGGCCGCATGGGGTTTTCCGGCCGGCCATCCCCGGCTCGCGTCGCACGACGATTGAAGATTGCGGTCAACCGGGGCGGCCAAGCATGATGGCAAACGGCAAGGGGGATGGGTAATTTCCATGAAGGCTGGATGACCGGTGATATCCGCCGCAGCAGCCCGGCCGCGCTCCGCAACCGCGAGCCGATCCTGGACGTTCTGCGAACCGTCCTGCCGCGAGACGGCCTGGCCCTCGAGCTGGCCAGCGGATCGGGCGAGCACGTCATCCACTTCGCGGCGGCGCTCCCCAATCTGACATGGCAGCCTTCCGATCCCTCGGCCGATGCGCTCGCGTCGATTGGCGCATGGGTCGCTGCCGAGAACCCAAAGAACGTCCTGCCGCCGCTCGATCTCGACGCCACCGCCGAGACCTGGCCGATCGAGCGCGCCGACGCGGTGATCGCCATCAATATGGTGCATATCAGCCCCTGGGCGGCGACGTTGGGCTTGCTTCGTCACGCCCGGACCCTGCTCCCCACCGGCGGCCCTCTTTTCTTATATGGCCCGTATCAGCGACGGAATGAGGCGCTGGCGCCCAGCAACGCGGCCTTCGACGCGGACCTTCGCGCCCGCAATCCCGCATGGGGCCTCCGCTATCTCGAAGATGTCACGCGAGCGGCGGAGGCCGTGGGCTTAAAGCTCGATCGCGTCGTCGCCATGCCGGCGAACAACCTGTCGGTCATATTCGTGCGAGCCTGACCGCTCCGCGGTCGCGCCGACACCTGCTTGGCGCATCCCCCATGACAATCCGCCCCCGCCATCCTATCGCCCCCGCATGCCCACCCTGCGCCGCCATTTGAAGCTCCACCGCTGGCCCGCCGCCTGGCTGGTCGCGCTGGCGCTTGCGGTGCGGCTGCTCGTGCCCGCCGGCTATATGCCGATGGCGGGGCAGGCGGGGCTGGAGATTTGCGCCGGCCAGACTGCGGACCTGCCTGTCGTGGCGTCCATGCCGTCCATGGCCATGCCTGCCATGGGCCATATGCCGATGAAGGGCATGGATCATGGCAGGCATGTGCCCGGCGATCACGATCATGATTGCGGGTTCGCTGCCGCCGTCGGCGGGGCAGGGGCTCTGCCAACGCTGATCCTGCCCGCCGCACTCGCGCCGGTCGCATCGCCCGCCGCCTTCGTCCGCCACTTCATCACGCGCCCCGGCCTTGGCCTCGCCGCGCCCCCGCCACCCAAGACAGGGCCGCCCCTCCTCCTTCGCTGACCCGCACCGGCCCGCCTTCGCGCGCCGCAATCATCGAAGGATCGTCATGTCATACCATGTTCGCGGCGCGCTCGTCGGGCGCGCGCTCCTGCCCGTGGCCATCGCCGCGGGCCTGTCGCCGTGCCACGCGGAGGAACCGCAGGCGGTGATCGTCATCGGCCAGAGGCCGTCGCAGCCCTTGGAGAATGCGCCCTCCACCCACGTCGCGATCGACGCCGCCACCATCGCCGCCACAATCAATGCCGCCAATGTCGAGGACACGCTCAAATATCTGCCGAGTCTCGTCATCCGCAAACGCCATATCGGCGATACCCAGTCGCCGCTCGCCACGCGCACCTCGGGCGTCGGCGCCAGCGCGCGCAGCCTCATCTATGCCGACGGCGCCTTGCTCTCGTCGCTGATCGGCAACAACAACACGTCCGCCAGCCCGCGCTGGAGCATGGTCACGCCACAGGAGATTGCGCGGATTGACGTCCTTTACGGGCCTTTCTCGGCCGCCTATCCGGGCAATTCGATCGGCGCCGTGGTCAACATCACCACGCGCCTGCCCGACAAGCTGGAGGCGACAGCGAGCGCGGGCACCAGCCTCCAGACCTTCCGCCAATATGGTACCGATCGCGATCTGCCCGCCTGGCGCCTTGGCGCGACCGTCGGCGATCGCACCGGCCGCTTCGCCTGGTTCCTCAGCGCCGATCATGTCGACGGCAAGAGCCAGCCGCTCGCCTACGTTACCGCCGCCCGCTCCACCGGCGGCACCGTCACCGGCGGCTATGACGATGTCGATCGTAGAGGGAACCCGATCCGCGTGCTCGGCGCCGGAGGCTTCGAGCACCAGCGGCAGACCAATGCCAAGCTCAAGCTCGCGCTCGACCTCGCACCGGAGGTGCGGCTAAGTTATGTCGGCGGCCTGTTCCTCAACGACACGGCCGCCACTGCGCAGACCTATCAGCAGAACGCCGCCGGCAGCCCGTTCTATACCCCGGCATTCTCGACCAACGTCTATGTCTACGACGAGCGCCACTGGTCGCATGCGCTTTCGGCCAGGGGCGATGGCGGGGCGTTCGATTGGGAGGTGATCGGCACGCTCTACCGCTTCGATCGGGACAGGCAGAGCCTGCCGACCGGCCTGCTGCCCGGCGCGGAAGCGGGCGGGGCGGGCAATATCACCCGCCTCGACGGCACCGGCTGGGAAACGTTCGACGCAAAGGCCGCCTGGCATGCCGGCGCGCACCTCGTCTCCTTCGGCGCGCACTGGGACCGCTTCACCCTCGACAGCGATCGCTACGCTACCGATGACTGGCGGCATGGCGGGGAGGGAGCGCGCAACCTCGCGTCGCACGGCCGCACCCGCACCGGCGCGCTCTGGCTCCAGGATGCCTGGACGCTCGCCGCCCCGCTGACGCTTACGATCGGCGGCCGCTATGAGGATTGGCGCGCTTATGACGGCTTCAACTTCTCGGCCGCGCCTGCGCTGAGCGTCCGCCAGCCGCTGCTTTCCGCGTCGCGTTTCTCGCCCAAGGCCTCGCTCGCCTGGACGCCCGGCGCGAGCTGGAAAGTCACCGCCTCCTTCGGTCGCGCCTGGCGTTTCCCCACCGTGGGTGAGCTCTACCAGGTGGTGACGACCGGCCCGACGCTCTCGGTGCCCGATCCCAACCTCCGGCCGGAGCGTGCCACCTCCGAGGAGCTGGCGATCAACCGCGGCGGCATTCGCCTGTCGCTGTTCAACGAGGTGATCGACGACGCCTTGCTGTCGCAGACCGCGCCGGTGAACGGCGGCACGATCCTCGCGAGCTACGTCCAGAATGTGGATCGCGTCCGCACCCGTGGCATCGAGCTGGCCTTCGACCGGCATGATCTGCTCCCGCGCCTCGATCTGTCGGGGAGCGTCACGCTCGTCGATCCGAAGATCCTCGCCGATGCCGCTTTTCCCATAGCGATCGGCAAGCGCCCGCCCCAGGTCCCGCGCCGCAAGGCGACTTTGGTCGCCACTTACCGGCCGAGCGGCATCGTCTCGCTGACCGCCGCCGCGCGCTATAGCAGCCGTTCCTTCGGGACGATCGACAATAGCGATATCGTCACCCACACCTGGCAGGGCTTTGAAGACTATCTGGTGGCGGACGTCCGCGCGGTCGTGAAGCTGACTGGAAACTGGTCGCTGGCTGCCGGCGTCGACAATTTCACTAACCGCAAATATTACCTCTTCCACCCATTCCCCCAACGAACCTTCGTCGCCGAGGCAAACTGGAAGCTATGATGCCTCGTCATGCCAGCGAAGGATAGCATCTCACGAGCGGAGACCCCGGGCCTGGGAGATTCCAGCCTCCGCAGGGATCGGGCCAGCAGCCCTCGCGTCGTCATCGCGCCCGGCTCGCGCAAAAGCGGCGTAATCAAGCGGCGACCGGAAATTTGATCGTCGCCCAACTGAAACACACTTGCAACGATAGTGCCCGAAAAGAGCAATGACGCTTCTCTAGACGCCCCCTTCGAAAGGCCGGAGGCCTTCAAAAGGGGAAATCATCGATGTCACGCGCTTCGCGCCTTCTTTGCGCAACGTTACCGTTTGCCTTGATCATGGCCCTTTCGACGACCGCCCGCGCACAGAGCGCCGGTGGCTCGGCTGGCGGCCAGACCGCGCCGCTTGCCGATCCGCAGACGGGCGACAGTGCCGACGTCGTTATCACGGGCTCTTATGCGCGCAGCCTTGCGGAAGCGACCGAAACGAAGCGGCGCGCGGCGTTCGGGGTGGATTCGATTGCCTCCACCGACATTGGCAAATTCCCCGCGCAGAATGTCGCCGAAGCATTGCAGCTGGTGACGGGCGTCGCGATCACGCGTCCCCGCGGCGAGGGCCTCTACGTCAGCGTGCGCGGGCTGGGGCCCCAGTTCCAGAGCACCCTGCTCAATGGCAGCCCCGTTGCCATCAACGACCTGATTGAAAATGGCGGTGCAGCCGGCCGACAGTTCCGGTTCGAGATGCTCCCGGCCGAGTTCGTATCGCGCATCGACGTGGTGAAGACGCCAACGCCGGAAATGACCGAGGGTGCGCTCGGCGGCAATATCGACGTCGGCACCTTTCACCCGCTGGACGTCGGCACGCGCACGACGCTGAACCTGCGCGGCACCTATACGACGATGACGGACAAGGTGGAACCGAACGCCACATTGATCTCCAGCTACAAGTCGCGGAATGACACGTTCGGCATCCTGGTCGGCGGCCAATATTGGCGCAAGCAGGTTCGTAACGATCGTTCCTACCAGACCGGCTGGAACCTCGATAAATTCGCATCGGTGCTGGGCACGGGATTTTACACGCCGACCCGTTTGCGGCCGACCGTCGAGACCGAGAAGCGCAAGCGGACTTCGGGGATCGTCTCGGCGCAGTGGCAGCCTTCGCCCGAATGGAAGACTACGCTGGACGTGCTCGCGACGCGGCTGGACGTCGCCTATGACGAGTTCGGACTCGATATCTATCCCGACGACAGCAGCGTCGCCGGCCACAAGCCGGTGCTCGTCCCCGGATCGGTCAAGACCGTCGGCGACACGGTTGTCGCCGCCACCATCAACGACGTCCGGTTCATGGGCACGCGCGAATATAGTCTCAACCGCCACGATCTGATCAACGTCGGGCTCAAGCAGACCTGGGATCCGGGCGACGGCTGGCACGTCGCGGCGGCGGCCAACTGGTCCTACGCGCACAGCTTCCATCCCAGCTATGCCGAAGGCACGGTACGCAGCCGCGTCATGTTCTTTGCGCCACTCACCTATGACGCGTCCGCCGGTTACAGGGTGCTGCCGACCATCACGACCACGACCGATGTCAACAACCCCGCAAACTATGTCATCTACCCGTTCAACATCGCGCCCAAGAACAGCAAGGATTGGGACCGCTATGGACGGCTGGACGTGACCCGCGATCTCGGCGGTTTCATCACCAGGATCGCGGCGGGTGGCGAATATCATTGGCGCAAGCGCAATTACCGCCGCCGCGACTTCACCGTAACCAGCGCCAACAATATACCGCTGACGCAGTTCGCGCCCGATGGGTTCGAGCCGATGCCCTATGATGATTTCCTGAAGGGCGTCTCCGGCAATTATCCGCGCAGCTGGCTCGTGCCGATCACCAGGGTTTTCTACGACAAATTGTTCACCGACGCGGTGGCCAATGCGCCGCTGGCGCCGGGCGATCTGCGCGCGTCCTATGTCGTGACCGAGAAGACCGCGAGCGGCTATGTCCGCGCCGATTACGCACTGGGCACGAGCATCACCGGCAACATTGGCGTGCGCTACGTGCACACCGATCAGGTAGCGAGCGGCACGCTGACGATCGGCACCGCCCCGACGCCGGCGAGCTTCCCCAAGACGTTCAACAACTGGTTGCCGAGCTTCAACCTGCGCGCCGAGCTAAGCCCGACCTTGGTCGCGCGCCTTGCCGCCAGCCGCGTGCTCACTCGCCCGAACGTGACCCAGAGCGCGCCGCAGATCAGCG
>DATMIP010000277.1:0-6327 GCA_035554515.1 Sphingomonas sp.
CGGCACCGGCACGGGCGCTGCCCCGGTCGTGGCGAGAGCTGCCCGTGAACTCGGTATACTGACGGTCGGCGTCGTGACGAAGCCGTTCCAGTTCGAGGGCCAGCGCCGCATGCGCATCGCGGAGGCCGGCATTCTGGAGCTGCAGAAGCACGTCGATACGCTGATCGTGATTCCGAACCAGAATCTGTTCCTGATCGCCAACCCGAACACGACCTTCAAGGAAGCCTTCCTGATGGCCGATCAGGTGCTGCAGCAGGGCGTGCGCGGCATCACCGATCTGATGGTCATGCCGGGCCTGATCAACCTCGACTTCGCCGACGTCCGCTCGGTGATGAGCGAGATGGGCAAGGCGATGATGGGCACGGGCGAGGCATCGGGCGACAATCGCGCGATCGAGGCGGCTGAGAAGGCGATCGCCAATCCTTTGCTCGACGGCGTCAGCATGAAGGGCGCCAAGGGCGTGATCGTCTCGATCACCGGCGGCGAGGATATGCGCCTGCTCGAAGTCGACGAGGCCGCCAATCACATCAAGGATCTGGTGGATCCCGACGCCAACATCATCTGGGGATCGGCGTTCAATAACGATCTTGAAGGCAAGATCCGCGTATCGGTGGTCGCGACCGGGATCGAAGCGGAAGCGAGCAACATGCCCGAGCCGGCGAAACCGTTCAGCTTCCCCCCCCGCAGCCGTACCGAGGCGCGTGCGCCGGGCAGCGAAACCACATCGGTCGCAACCCCCGCCTCCGACGCGCCCACGCTCGATCTGGCCGAGCCTGCCGCGCCCGCGCCGACGATTGCCGATGCCGACGAAGATGAACTTGTGCTGGGCGAGGAGACTCAGGTCGGCGTCACGCCACGAGAGCGTGAGGCGGACGCCGCGTTCGGCGAAGCCAGCCCGGCACCTTCACGGTCGGGCCCGCGCCGCTGGCTCCAGGATAATGACGATGGCGAGGAAGCCGTGGCGGCAGCGCCCGTTCCTGCGCGCGGCGGCAGCACATTGTTCGAGCGCATGTCGAGCATGGCGCGCGGCTCGGCCAAGATCGGCGCGACCGAGGATGAGGATGACGATGCCGGTACGCGCGACCCGCTGGACATTCCGCGCTTCCTCAATCGCCAGAGCAACCAGTAAGCGGGCAGCCGCGCCCCGGCCTGACGCGATGGTCGGGGCCGCGGCTTCGTCGCCATCTGGCCACGGCTGAACGTTGCGGTAGATTGCCACGCTTGCAACCGCGCGTGCCTGGCGCTTTGGACGGATGGATGGTGCGCCTTCGCCTGTTTGCCCTGGCGGCCTCCCTGCTGGGCGCGTCGCTGCCTGCGCGGGCACAGGAGGAAATTTTTCAACCGGTCGAGCCGCAGCCGCAGCTCGAGCCCGACGCGCTGCAGCTCGCGCGGCAGGCGGCCGCGCGAGGCGACGCGCCGGAAGCGCTGTCACGCTATCTGCGCATCCTTGCGATCAAGCCCGATGACGTGGCCGCCTTGATCGGCGCGGGGCGGGCCGCGCTTGATGTCGGCGATACGAACGCCGCGGCCGGATTTCTCTCGCGTGCCGACGTGCTCGATTCACGCAACGGCCAGGTGAAGGCCGGACTTGCCAGCACTATGCTGGCAAATGGCAATGCGAGCGCCGCATTACGGCTGTTCAACGAGGCGATCGGGCTTGGCGTCCCGCTGTCCGAGATCGCGTCCGAACGCGGCCTTGCTTATGATTTGCGGGGTTCGCCAAAACGCGCGCAGGCCGATTACGCGCTCGCGCTGCGCACGCGGCCCGATGACGAAACCGTGCGGCGGCTGGCGCTGAGCCAGGCGATCGCGGGTGATCGCGAGACCGCGCTGCTGACGCTCGATCCGCTATTGCGCAAGCAGGACGTACCCGCCTGGCGCGATCGCGTGTTCGTCTATGCGCTGACGGGGGGCATTGCCGAGGCACAACGCGATGCCGCTCTGGTATTGCGCGCCGATCAGGCCGCGGCGCTCGGCCCCTATCTTCCCCGATTGGCCGGGCTCAGATCGGCCGAAAAGGCGGCGGCAGTCCATCTGGGCCGCTTCCCCGGCGAAACGAAACCCGAACCGAAACCGGTGATAATCGCGGCGCCGAAGCTGAAGATCGATCGCGAGACGATCGTGCCGCCATCATCGCCTGTCCAGAGCGTCGCGCAGGTCCAGCCCGCCATCGCCTCGCCCCCTCCCGCCCCGCCGCCGGAGGCCGCCCCGAGCCGCGCCGAGCTTGCCGCCAAGGCGCGGCTTGATGCCAAGGCCCGGGCGGCGGAAAAGCGCAAGGCCGACGCGATCGCGGCCGCCAAGGCCAAGCGCGAACAGGAGGCCGAGCAGCACGCGGCCGCGCGCCAAAATCCGGCGCGTCATTGGGTCCAGGTCGCGGGCGGCGCCAATAAGCGCGATCTTGGCAAGGCATGGGATAAATTGAGGCAGCAATGGCCGGCGCAATTGGCCGGCCGTTCGCCCTGGACGACGCATTACCGTTTCACCAACCGCCTGCTGATCGGGCCGTTCGCAACGTCCGCCGCTGCCCAAAACTGGGTGGGCGAGCGCAAGAAGGAAGGGTTCGCGTCGTTCCGCGTCGAAACCCGCGCCGGCGAACTGGTAGAGCGGGTCGACTGACCTCGACAATCCGCGGCTCGCGCGCCATCTGCCGCGCATGACGCTCGCCCCTTATGCTGCTGATCCCGCCCGCAGCTGCGGGCGGCGCTATCCGCTGCTGTCGGCGAGCGGGCGCGGCGAGCGCGACGAATATCAGCGTGACCGCGATCGCATCGTCCATTCCATCGCCTTCCGTCGGCTGCGCCACAAGACGCAGGTGTTCGTTGCCCCCGATGGCGATCATTTCCGCGTTCGCCTGACCCATAGCCTGGAGGTTGCGCAGATCGGGCGCACCATCGCCCGCGCGCTCGGCCTCAACGAGGATCTGACCGAGGCGCTGTGTCTCGCCCATGATATCGGCCATCCCCCGTTCGGCCATGCCGGCGAGGATGCGCTGAAGGAGGCGATGACGCATGCGGGCGGATTCGATCATAACGCGCATACGCTGCGCGTGCTCACCCGGCTGGAATCGCCTTACCTCCACCATCCCGGTCTCAACCTGAGCTGGGAGATGCTGGAGGGGCTCGCCAAGCATAATGGCCCGGTCGCCGAGCCGACCTGGGCGCTTGCGGAAATCGACGCCGACTGGAGCCTCAATCTCCACGGCCAGCCCTCGCTCGAGGCGCAGATCGCGGCGCTGGCCGACGATATCGCCTATGACAATCACGATATCGACGACGGCATCCGCGCCGGGCTGCTGTCGATCGAGGAAGCCAGAACGGTGCCGCTGGTGGCCGAGGGCTGGGACAAAGCCCGCGCGCGCTGGCCGGATGCGAGCGACGCCGATCTGCTGGGGGAGATGATCCGCGACCAGATCGGACATATGGTCGCGGATCTGCTCGGCGAAAGCCGCCGCCGGATAGCGGCGTGCGATCCGGCGACGGCGCAGGACGTTCGCGCCGCGCCGGGGCCGCTGATTGCCTTCTCACCCGCGATGGCGACGGCGGAACGTGAACTGAAACGCTTCATGTATGCCAGGCTCTACCATAACCCGCAGCAGATAATGGTTGCCGAGCAGGCGCATCGGATCGTGGCGGGGCTCGCGCAGGCCTATATCGCCGATCCGCAGGCCCTGCCGGAGACCTGGCGCGCGCGGCTGCCGATCGACGAACCGGCGCGAACCCGGCATATCGGAGACTTCATTGCCGGGATGACCGATCGCTATGCGGTCGCACGATATCGCGAGGCGATCGGGCCGGTCGAGATGCCGGAGGGAGCGTAGCGGCGGGGACGGCGCCGATCGTGCGTTCAGCCGCCCCGCAGGATCCGCATCACATGGGCGCGGATGCGTCCATAATTTCCGCTCTCGAGCGGGCCCAATATGCCATGTTTGGCCTCGGGCAGATGGGCAAGGGGATGCCCGTTCGGGCGGAAGACGTAATGATCGTAAAAGGCCTTCCAGGCGGCGCGTTCGCCCGCCGGCCGCTCCGCGATCGCGATCATCGCCAGCAGCATCGCGGTGGCGGGCGCATCCGGCCCCATGCTGAAGGCATCCCACCAATAATTGACCAGCACATTGACGGGCGCGGTCGCCTCGATCCGATGCCACCACAATTTGGGCAGATAGATCGCGTCTCCCGGCTCAAGCTCGGTCACCAGCGCCTGATCGCGTATCGCCTCGAAAGCGGGGTATCGCGGGTCGCCGGGCCTCGATCCGTCCGCGAGGCTGACGGGCTGGCCCGCCATCGTATGGTCGATCGGTCCGACATATAGATTGGCGATCGCGGCAGGCGGGTAGAGCGTGAAGCGGCGCCGTCCGGCGACGACGCCGGCGATATTGTCGAACGTGTCATAATGGCACGACACGTGCGAAGCATTGCCGATCCAGATGCGCGGGCCGACCGTCGAGGGGACGATCGCCGCGACATTCTCCTCGGCGAAACCGGGCAGATAGGCCTCGGTCGGAAGCGACCCGATGTAGAGCGTGGGCGCGCCGGGAGTCGCCGCGCCGGCAAGCACGCGGTCGATCGCGGTCGGCACGTCCATTTCCACGCGCTCGAAGTTGAAGCCTTCGAGACCATCGGAATAATAATAGCGCCCGCCAATGGCAGGGTCTCCGATGAACGCCTGCGCCTGGCTGTCGTTCGTGAACCGCAGAAGATAGTCGCGCAGCGCCGCCGGGGATATGCGGGCCGCCCGCACCGCCGGCCACTCGCGCAACAGCCCGCGCAGCACGACCGGCTGACATCGCTCCGCGATCTCGCGGCGGAACAGCAACGGATCCCCGAACCGGGCAGGATCGGCCTCGGCGATCGAGGGTCGCGTGCCAGCCACGTCCGCAGCGCTCACAGGCCGGAGGTGAGCCGCTCGTTCCGGCGGCGCGCGAGCACGCCGACCTGGTTGAGCGAAAAGGCGACGCAATAGGCTGCCTGGAGATAGTCCTTGCGGAACAATGCCAGGACCTGGGCATCGTCAAGCTCGGCAAGCGCGTCGTGGCTGACCGTATAGAGACCATCGAACTGCAGCTTTTGGCCGTCGTCGAAGCTAAGCGAGATGTCGACGGGTTCAATAATCTTCAGCTCGAGCAGCTCGCGAATAAGTTCGCGCGTTGCGTCGGCGCCTGTCTTGAGCTGTCCGATCGCGCTCTGCAGATGACGCATCGCCGCGCTCGGCCGGCCGTCCTCCTCGAAGAGTGCGATTGAAGCGCCATGTCCGAACCGCGGATGATCTGGATCGATGGCGATATTCTCGTCCGCAACGAAGAAACCCTGTCGCAGGAGATCGAGAGGCCGGAATACCGCTTTGCCTTTGTCCGCCCCTTCGACGAGCAATTCGCCCGGCTCGAAACCGAACATGGCCGCGGCGTAGAATTGGCCGGTAGTCGAATCCTTGGAAAAAAAGATCGGGCATACGGCCGCGGCGGCGGGAAACTCGCCCATGGTGATCATCACGAAATGCGGATGCTCGTCCGGATCGGCGTGCATATGAAGCGCGCGGTGCGTTTCGCTGTTCAGGATTTCCAATTGTCCCTGCACTCTGCTCTCCCCGGCCGGCCTTTGTGCCTCAACGCTGTCTATCGGCAAACCATCCGCTCGTGAACCGCCCGGCCGCGCCCGCGGGATGTGGTGCGGACGACACACAATCGAAGGTTCGCATATACGTCACATAATTGATCTTGATAGCGCTACCGTACCTCGTTAGTGTAGTGTTTGATCAAAGCAAAAAGAGTCGGGAGGATTGTCGGCGCATACCCCGGATGGGGCCTTGAGAGCGCTATCTCCAGATCATAAGCCGCGGTCGACTGCCAGGAGCAGGGCGGACCAGGATGGCATCAGCCGCCGGGTCGGTCAGGAAAAACAGAAGGAGGGGAGATCATGCAGATTTCGACAAAGTCACGCGCCCAGACCAGCGCCGGCGCGCGCAGGTTTTTGCTTGCGGCCGCTTCGAGCGCGATCGCGCTTGCCGCCGCCAATTCGGCCCATGCGCAGAATGCCGCCGCGTCAACGCCGGCCGCGGACACGAGCCAGACGGAAGAAATCATCGTTACCGGCATTCGCGGCTCGCTTCAGCGCAACCTCGACATCAAGCGCAACTCGGCGGGCGTCGTGGACGCCATATCGGCCGAAGATATCGGCAAATTTCCGGATTCGAACGTCGCGTCCGCCCTTCAGCGCCTGCCTGGCGTTTCGATCGCGCGTTCGGGCTCCCGCGGTGAAGCGACGGGCGTCGCCATCCGCGGCTTTGGCGGCGACTTTGTCGATACACTATACGATGGTCGCCATATTTCGACTG
>DATMIP010000278.1:0-5033 GCA_035554515.1 Sphingomonas sp.
CATTCCTGGAGTGCCGACTTGGGATGCTTGGGCGCGGCGGCGCTGCGATCGAGCTTGCCCTCCCACACGCGCCGGACGAAATCCGAGGCGCCGTCGAGCCCGGTTTCCAGGTAAAGCGCGCCGATCAAAGCCTCGACCGCGTCGCCGACGACATTGTCGCTCAATTGCGCGCCGTCATCGCGCGCCTGCTTGCCCAGGATGAGCTGAGCAGGCACGCCGAGTTCGCGGCCGACCTCCGCGCAGACCTCGCCGCTCACCACCGCGTTCAGCCGCGCCGACAATTTGCCCTCGGTATCGTCGGGAAACAGCGAATAGAGCCAGGTCGCGATCGACAGGCCCAGCACCCGATCCCCCAGGAATTCCAGCCGCTGATAGCTCGGTCCGCCCTGGCTGCCATGCGTCAGCGCGCGCCGGAACAGCGCGATGTCGCGCGGCTCATGGTCAAGCGTATCGCGCATCCAGGCGGCAAGGGCGGTGTCGGGCGTCATTGGATGGGTGCCGTAGCCGAGGCGGGGCGTAGGGCCAAATGTTGAGGTGCCGACGCAAAACCCTCCCAGCATTGGATGCGTTGGGAAGTGGCCCGCATTTGTCGCCCCGGCGGGAGGCCGGGGCCGCAGGAGACCATCTCGACATTGCCCCGAGCGTGCAGCGGCCCCGGCCTGCGCCGGGGCGACGTCAAAGTCCCAGCAACTCTTCCAATTCCGCCGGCTTAAGCTCGCGCCCCAATTGGTCCATGCGGCATTGCGTGGGTGCCTTGTCGGGCCGCCAGCGCACAAGGCTTGTGCCGTGGCGGAAACGGCACCCGGTGACCTGGTCGTAGCGCACCTCGACCACCAGCGCGTTGCGCAGCGGCTGCCATTCGGCCGAACGCCCGGTCGACCAGCGGCTCGGGCCGCCGGGCGCATCGCCGGTAAAGCCGGGGGGCTCGATCAGCGGCGTCAGCACATCGAGCAGCCGCGCCTTTTCGGCGGCGTCGAAGGAGGAGGTGAAGCCGACATGATCGAGCTTGCCGGCATCATCGTACAGGCCGAGCAATAGCGATCCCACTGCCTTGCTGGTGCCGCTTGCATAGCGGAAACCGCCGACCACGCAGTCGGCGGTGCGATGCTGCTTCACCTTGGCCATCGCGCGCTCGCCGGGGCGGTAGGGCAGGTCGAGCCGCTTGGCGACCACTCCGTCGAGCGCTGTGCCGGCGCGGCCGAGCCAGGCTTCGGCTTCGCGCGCGTCGCGCGTCATCGGCGAAAGCAGCAGGCGAGGGCGCCGCTCGTAGAATGTCTCCAGCGCGGCGCGGCGCGCGGCGAACGGCTCGGCCGCGAGATCGCGGTCCCCCAGCGCAAGGCAATCGAACAGGATGAACGTCGCCGGCGTCTCGGCCGCGAGCTTGCGGATGCGGCTCTCGGCCGGGTGGAGGCGCGCCTGAAGCGCCGCGAACGACAATGTGTCGCCGGTCTCGATCGTCAGCTCGCCATCCAGCATGAACCGGCTCTGCTTGATCTCCGCGAGCATGGCCGCGACCTCGGGAAAATAGCGCCCCAGCGGCTTGCCCGATTTGGAAATCAGCACCATTTCGCCACCATCGCGATAGGCGATGCACCGGAAGCCGTCCCATTTGGGCTCATAGGCCCATTCGGGCCCCTGCGGCAGTGCATCGACCAGCCGCGCCTCCATCGGCGCGATCGCGGCGGGATCTAGATCGGGTTTGGCCACGCATCCGGAACCGCGCGACCCCGCTCGGGTTCCGGCACCGGCCTATGTCGCTCCTTGACCGAAGCGGCAGCGCGCCCGTAAGGGGCTGCGGCGCGTTTGCACTGCGGCGCGCAGGGCGTGGCGGTCGTAGCTCAATTGGTTAGAGCGCCGGTTTGTGGTACCGGAGGTTGCGGGTTCAATCCCCGTCGATCGCCCCAATTTTGATTTTCAGAGATGCCGCCGCGCTGGGGCGCAGATGGCCAGGCACTTCCCTTTTACCTCGAACCGTTCGTTTCGCGTAGGGTTCGAGCTTGTCGAGAACCCGTATCGAGATAGACCAGCCCCGATCTCCCGGCATGTCGACCATATGAACTCGGCGATCGCGCTCCATCGACGAAGCGTTAGCTCAAGGTTCTTAGGAAGCTTCGCGAGGGCGCGAAGAAATACTCTCCACCCTTCATCTCAACGAAGCCGCCGAAATCGAATGCTTTTGTAGCGGCCGTCGGGTCGTTATATTCGGTAGGCCATTGCTGTGGGGTGTGCGGCGCATGGGCCGAGCCCAGGACGCCATCGAAGCGCGCCGCCTTGTTCGCCGCAATCTGGGTCGCCTCGAATTGCTGAGCGATCACTTTGTTATACGCCATGAACAACAGGCCGACCCCACCCTCCGGGGCAATCGTTTCCTCCTCGATATCGCGGACCGATCGCTCCCCATAGGGGATGCCCCGGCGCGCCATCAGGAACGCGCGATTGTGCCGCTCGCGTGGATTGGTGACGCGGATATGCGCATGCAGCGGGCATCGAGAACCAGGATCGTCGTCATAATTGAAATTATTGATTGCCGGATCGGGGCTATCCTCGTCTGCCTCATCCGCGACGGTGACCGGCGATCCGATCTCGAAGCGCCCGACGACCAAAGCGCCTGCGCGTTCCCGGTCTTCTCCCTGCAGCCCGAGCGCTTCCGCCAGGCCGTCTTGCTCATCTGCCTCTTCACCCTCACGTGCCTTGAAGGCGCGCACGTTCTGCTCGAGCTTGCGGTAGACGAAATAGCTCCCGTAACTGTCCTCGAACTGGCCATGCGGATCGCGAACCAAAACGAGCTCGCCCGGCCCGGCACTCGGATCCCATTTGTCGATCCCGCCCCGATCGTCCTCACCCTGCACGTCGGTCGTCAGGAAGAGCGGCTGGCTGCGCCCATCAACATAGCCGAAATGTTCGATGCCCGGATTTTTCTTGCTCTGCGGATCATTCATGCTCCGCCTGAGCGCGTGTCCGGCGTCGCGACCCAGTATATGGATACCGGCCGCCTCAAAGCCCTGCGTCATGCGGGCCCCGAAATTGCCCATCTGGGTTAGGCTGTCGCTGGCGACGAGCAACATTGCATGCACCTCGCCCCGAAATTGCGCCTCCCATTGATCGCGGGCCGGGTCGGCGAGAATCGCTCGACTGGCTTCAAGCCCCGCCTGGAACTTCGGATCGGGCGGACCCGCAATGCCGAGCGCGGCATAGCCTTTGGATGACAGGAAGAAGAACACCACCGTGCCTCCTGGCTCATTCAGCAGCTTGAACCGCGCATTCTGCTCAAACTGTTGCGACGCACTCAGGACGAAACCGCCTATGCGGCGGATCTCGTCTTTCACACTGGCGCGTTTTGCCGGATCGAACCGAAGAAAGATGTTGGTCGTATGATCCCGCCCGTGCCCCTTCAGGATATTGCCCTGCAAGTCATCGAGAAGCAGCTGTAATTCTGGAGCTGCCGGATCAATCGGATGATTCAGTGTTTCCGAACTTACGGGCATGAATATTCCTCCAACTTGGAGATAGTTTCTGCCTGCGACTCAATTCTAGGCGAGTCGGACAAACAAGGCAGCTAATTTTATCATGGGTAGCGGGAAAATTGGCATCCAAAGTAAGGCGCGTTCTTCCGCTACCAGGGCGATTGTGCTGAAAAAGGCGGCCTCGGGAATGCAACGGCCGCGACCGTCCCGCCGGCTTGCATGGCTCGTTCGCTGGCGCCAATCAGCGTGGATGCGCATTGCCCTTTTCGAACCCGAAATTGCTGGAAACGTCGGCGCCATATTGCGGCTCGGTGCCTGTCTGGGGGCGGCTGTGGACCTTATCGAGCCTATGGGGTTCGAGTGGGATGATCGAAGAGTGCGCCGAACCGCGATGGATTATATCGATCATGTCGCCATCGCACGGCATGCCGGCTTCGACGAGTTCAGGACCAGCATCGGTTCGCGAAGGCTGATTCTGTTCACCACGAAGAGTGGTCAATCGGCCTACGAATTCGGCTTCATGGCTGACGATGTCCTGCTCTTCGGAAAGGAAAGCGCGGGCGTGCCGCCTACTATAGCGGACGCCTGCGATGCGCGCGTGCGCATTCCGATGCGGTCGCAGGTACGCTCGATGAATCTCGCAACATCCGCGGCGCTCGCGCTTGGCGAAGCCTTGCGCCAAACCGCGACCTTGCCGGTTTGATCGGCGCATATTGCCCCCACAACAAGGGCGGTCACTGCTCTAGCGACCACATGGCGTAATCAATCGCGTTCTGCCGGGGCCTGCGATATTGTGCGTTGGTCTTTAAGGGACAGCCGGCATGCCGAACGATCTTGCGAACGACGTCGCCGCGATATGGCAAGCTAGCCTGCGCAGGCAACTCGAACTGGGCGGCTTCGTCCTCGGCGAAGCATGGGTCGACCAGACGCCGACCGAGCTGCGGCTCTCTGCCGAAAATTGGCGGAAGATCGTCAATCTGACCTTCTGGCGCGTCGAGCTGCGCGGTTTCTCCGGGCTCGAGCTGCCATTTTACAATCTGGCCTTCACCGATCTGCTGCTCGACCAGCCGTTCGCGCGCCTGATCGAATTCTTCGTGCGTTGTACCGAGGAAGCCGTTCGCGCGCAGGACCGGGGTCGCGCGGCGCTCGATCGTCTTCGCACCGAGGCGCGGCTGGCGCAGCCCCAGCAACAACAGCGCCAGCAGGAACAGCCACAGCAACAGCAAGGCGGCGACTATGGCCGCGGTCAGCAGCAGCAGCGCCAGCAAGAGCAGACACAACAGCAGCAAGGGGGCTATGGCGGGGGTCAGCAGCAGCAGCGCCAGCAAGACCAGCAGCAACAATCCCAGCAGGATCAGCAGCAGCAATCGCAGCAGGGCGGCTATGAACGTGTCCGTGTGGAGGCGGATAGGGACCGCGCCCGCGTGGAAGCGGATCTGCAGCAACGCGCGGAGGCGTTTGAACGCGATCAGCTACGCGAGGCGGTTGAGGCTGCCGGTGTGGAGATTTTCGGCGATGCTTTCCGCAGCGCGGGGCCATACGAACGGGGTCCCTTTCCCCTGCAACATC
>DATMIP010000279.1:0-2840 GCA_035554515.1 Sphingomonas sp.
ATCTCAGCAGGGCTATGAACCCGTACGCGTGAACGATGCGGATCTGCAGCAACGCGCGGCCGCGCTCGAACGCGATCAGCTACGCGAGGCGGTTGAGGCCGCCGGCGCGGAGATTTTCGGCGACGCCTTCTTGAGCGCGAAACCACATGAATGGGGCCCCTATCCCCTGCAACATCCCCAGCAGCAGGACCGGTATGATCCTGGATGGGCCTTGCCGGAAGCCGCCCCGCCACCTCCCGCCGCCGTCCGTTTCCGTGATCTGCATGGCAGTGTGGCCAGTTCGAGGCATTTTCCGCCACTCCCTGGCGCCGTCCCTTCCGGTGATCTGCATGGCATTGTAGCCTCGCGGGAAGCCGCCTCGCCACCTCCCACCGCCAGCAGGAATGTCCACCTCTCCAGAGCGGCCCCTCCTGAGCCGGTCGCGCCGCCGGCGGCGGACATCGCACCGCCGGCGGTGTCCACCTACCGCGTCTGGTATGCCACCAACCGGGCACCTGCCGGCACGATAGAGCCAAGCGGGACGGTGCCCGGCTTCACCGGGCGGCGCGATCCGAAGAATGTGACGCGCTACGGCGCGTGCGATGTGTTCGTGCCCCAATCGCACAAATTCGGCTCGATCGGCTCGGGCCTGTTCACGCGGCTGCGCACCTGGACTGACGATCGGCTGAAGATAGTGGCGCTGATCGATCGCGCCGAGGACGCCTATTGGCGCGGCATCCGCCAGCAGCTTGCCGACTCGTCCAGCGCCGGCAAGCAGGCGGTCGTTTTCCTGCATGGCTATAACGTCTCGTTCGAGGACGCGGCGCTGCGTGCCGCGCAGATCGGCTTCGATCTCGGCATCGAAGCGATGGCCTTCTTCAGCTGGCCGTCGCAGGGTAAACTCACGCTGAGGGGCTATACTTCGGATGGCAATTCGATCGAGGCGAGCGAGGCGGCGATCGCCGATTTTCTGGTCAAGTTCGCCGAGCAGGTCGATGCCGATTCGATCCACGTCATCGCGCACAGCATGGGCAATCGCGGCCTGATGCGGGCGGTCGCGCGGATCAGCAGCGAGGCCGAGCGGCGCAGCGACCGACAGTTCGATAATTTCGTGCTCGCCGCCGCCGATGTCGATGCCGATACCTTCCGCACCTTCGCCGACGAATATGCCAAGCTCGCCCGGCGCACGACGCTCTACGTCTCGCGCAAGGACAAGGCGTTGATGTTCGCCAAATTCTGGAGCGATTATGACCGCATCGGCTTTTGGCCACCGGTCGCCATCTTCCCCCAGATGGATACGATCAGCGTGTCCGACGTCGATCTATCCATCATCGGCCACGGCTTCGTCGCCGAGCTCGCGCCGGTGCTGGGCGATCTCCATCAGCTCTTCACCTCGAACCTGCCGCCCGCCGAGCGCATCCGCCTTGAGGAAGTGAACACCGACGCAGGCAAATATTGGAAGATCCGCGCCTGAACCGGTCCTGGGTTTTCCCACTGCAAGCCGGAGCGTGTCATTCCGCGAGCGGGCTCCGGCCATCGGTATTTCATGCGACATCAGCGGCGCTCCCGCGCGGTGAAGCTTTGCGTCAGACCTCAATTTTGCAGGGCTGACCGGCGCATATGGCCCCGGGCGATGAGGAGGACTTTGCAGGAAATAACGCAGCCCCGTTATTTTGAACGGAGAGCGCCTGCATGACCATCAATTATTGAGTTCACGGGCAGGAGAGCAGCACCTCGGGTGCATAGCTGCTCGGCAGGGGGTGATCAATTTCGACGGACTGAAGCCGTTTCTGCCCGTACCGCGTCTGTACGAAGAGGCGTACGGGCAGGCACCCGCGGCTCGGCTCTGGCGGCAGCGGCGACGTTTGCTCCGGCACGTCCGGCCCGCACGCGCAAGCCGGTTTGCCCGCCGACAACAGCAACGTTTCGCCGGTGTCGAGTCTTGCTGGAAGAGGCTCGCCCTTTACGCGCTTCAGCGCGAAGCCTTCGGGTCGGTTGAGACGGATCTCGAGAACGTCCGCCGGTTTGCTGTCGCGATTGACCAGCCATATCGTCACGCGAGGATCTTCAGGCGGCGGCGTCACGTACCAGGCGGCATCGAGGCGGGGGTCATGCGCACAGCCGCTCGCCAGCATGATTGCCGCGACCTGCCCGACGGCGAAAGCGACACGATTCATAGCCCGCTCCTGGCGTTCCGGCGCGGGCTGGCGGCATCGACCGTGCTCCTGAGCTTGATCAGCTCGGTCTCGAGCCTGTTCTCAAGATTGACGAGTTGCACACGCAGCTGGCTGCTTTGCAGACGTTCGTCGTTACGCAATCCTTGAACCTCAAGGATCAGCTTCCTGAGCAGGTCGCGGTCGCCGGTGGCAATGACGACGCTGAGCTGATCGCGGATTACCTTCAGCAGGACCGCGACCTGAGAATTGCTCTCGCCCCCGCCAAATTTCCCGATCAGCATCTGGAGGTTGACCAGGATCCCGGTGAGCCTGCCTTTCATCTCGTCATCCAGATGCACGGTAATGCCCGAGGCCAGCGTCGTACGCAGCTCCTCGTCCATCTTTATCGTCATCGTGCTGTCGCTCGTCGAGGCGGATTTGCTGACTGCGGCGGTGGTGAGCGACTGGCCGATCCCCAGCGCCGCGCCGAGTGCGCCGAGCGAGGCGACGCCCGCGCCGAGCAGCTGCCAGAAGCCGAGGCCGCCCGCCGTGGTGGCGCCTGACGCGGCGGCAGCCGCCGCTGCCGGGCGCTGCGGGCAATCATCCTTGCCCTTGTCCTCACCAAGCTCCGCGGGTGGCCCCCATTCTTTGTAGAACCAGGAAAACGATTCCGGGACCGGCTCCAAGGAGCTTGGCGACCAGTAA
>DATMIP010000280.1:0-2487 GCA_035554515.1 Sphingomonas sp.
CCTGTGACTGATACAGGAAACCTCCTGCCGAAAATTATAACGGCCGCGCCTCAGGATTCCACGACACCGGGCGGTTCGTTCGCGGCTACAATCCGCGGATGTCCAACCAACAGTTCAAGCAGCCACCACAAGACCACGAGATCGAGATTACCTTCGATGGCATGTTGTAATGGATGAGGAGGCTGGCGATCAGCATCGCCGCGCCCACCAGGTTCAACAGGTTGAACAGCACAAGGTTCACCGCCTTCGTGATGTTCGAATACGCGAAGGCGGCGACCATGATGCCACCGCCGATCAGGCCGATTATGTCGGCGACCATCCCGTTCACGATATGACGGCCCCCAGCGTGCGCATCAGATCGGCAAAGATCGGGAAGCTCGTGGCGACCGGCGCCATGTCGTCGACAATGACATCATTGGTCGCGGCAAGGCCCGCGACCGCGAAACTCATGGCAATCCTGTGGTCGAGTTCCGCCGCAATTTCGACCGGCCCATTGGCGGCAAGCGGTGTGCCGTCCGTGCCCTCGATTACCAGCCCGTCTTCGCTCTCCTCGACGTGCGCGCCGAGGCGGGCGAGGCCGCGTGCCATCAAGGCGAGCCGATCGCTCTCCTTGACGCGTAATTCGTCGAGCCCACGGGTGACCGTACGTCCCTTGGCCAACGCCGCGGCAACGAACAGGATTGGAAACTCGTCGATCATGCTCGGGGCGATTTCCGGGGGCACGTCGATGCCGGTCAGCCGCGAATGGCGCACGCGCAGATCGGCGACAGGCTCGCCGCCGACCTCGCGCTGGTCGATATAATCGATCTGGCCACCCATCATGCGCAGCACTTCGAACAGCCCCGCGCGGGTCGGGTTGAGCCCGACATTCTCGATTACCACGTCCGATCCCGCCACCAGCAAGGCCGCGACCACCGGAAAGGCGGCGGACGAAGGATCACCGGGCACGACGATATGCTGCGGCCTTAATTCCGCCTCTCCGCGAATCGAAATGATGCGCGCGCCCTCGGCATCCTGCTCGATCGTCAGCTCCGCGCCGAAGCCGCGCAGCATCTGCTCGCTATGATCGCGCGTCGGCACCGGCTCAATCACGCGGGTGATCCCCGGCGTGTTGAGCCCGGCGAGCAGGATCGCCGATTTCACCTGCGCGGAGGCAACCGGCAGCCGATATTCGATCGGCACCGCCGGCGCGATCCCGCGCAGCATCAGCGGCAGGCGCCCGCCGGGGCTGGGCGTGAAATCGGCGCCCATCAGCGACAGCGGATCGATCACGCGTCCCATCGGCCGCCTCGACAGCGATGCGTCGCCGATGAAGGTGGCGGTGATCGGATGGCTTGCGACCAGCCCCATCAACAGCCGCGTCGACGTGCCCGAATTGCCCATGTCGAGCGCCTGATCGGGCTGGAGCAGCCCGCCCACGCCGACGCCATATATCGTCCAGCGCCCGCCGGCGCCGCGTTCTATCCGGGCGCCCATCGCGCGCATCGCCGCGGCGGTGGCGAGCACATCCTCGCCCTCCAGCAGCCCCTCGACCGTGCTTTTCCCAACCGCGAGCGCGGACAACATCAGCGATCGATGCGAGATCGATTTGTCGCCGGGAACGCGCACGCGGCCGGAAAGGGCGCCCTTGCTCTTGAACGCCGCGGGGGAGGGGGCCATCTGGTGCATTGGCGGCGGTCCTTGCCAGCGGCTCTTGCCCGTGGCAAGGCGCGCGGCGTCGGGCTGGTCCGCCTTTTCAGGCCGGATCGCCTTCCTCTTTTCTATCGGAGCTTAATCTGTGGTGAAACCTGAATGGGGCACCAAGCGCTCATGCCCCAAGTGCGGCACGCGCTTTTACGATCTGGGCAAGGACGACCCGATCACCTGCATCGAATGCGGCACCAATTTCGAAGCCGAGACGATTCTCAAATCGAAACAGCCGATGCCGTTCGACGCGCCCAAGCCGGCCGCGCAGAAAGAGGTTGAGGATGCCGATCTCGCCGAGGATCTGGACGTCGACGAGGATGAGGAGCCGAGCGCGGACGACGATGTCGATCTGGGCGGCGACGACGATATCGGCGTCGACACCGGCGAGAAAGAAGAAGATCACTAGGAACGTGCGGCGGGCATTGCGCCCGCTTGCACCGGTGCCGCGCCTGATCTAAGGCGCGGCCCACATTGCCGCCGGCATACCCAGGCCGGCGCGGGTACGGGGCCGTAGCTCAGCTGGGAGAGCGTCGCGATGGCATTGCGAAGGTCTGGGGTTCGATCCCCCACGGCTCCACCAACCCTTTTCAGATAATTGCGGATACTCCAGCTGCTAGCGATCGGAACCCGACGCTTCGAACCGGTCATTGCGGGCCCCGCAGGGGGCGCGGCAATCCAGATCCGCAGGTGGCGGTATCGTCACCGAGCAGCCATCTTCTGATGGAGGCGAAGACTCACGCGTCCGACTAACCGCGCCGGGGTGTCATGAGCAGCTGCCGGCTCATCCGCGCCTGCGACAGT
>DATMIP010000281.1:0-17439 GCA_035554515.1 Sphingomonas sp.
GACATCGGAAGCGTGGGCCGCAATGATCGCGCTCGCTCTGCTGTGCACCGCGGTCGCCTACATCCTCTATTTCAAGCTGTTGGCATCGGCCGGGGCTACGAACTCGTTGCTCGTTACGTTTCTTATCCCGGTGACAGCGATCATCCTCGGCACGATGGTGCTCGGTGAGCAGCTCGCAACGCGCCATTTCGCGGGCATGGCCCTGATCGGGCTGGGACTGGCGGCGATCGACGGACGGCTGTTACGACTTTTGCGGAAAGGCTGATCCTCCGAATATTGGCCGGAGCGCGCTCAGTCCGTCGCCTGCGCCAGCAGGCCGGCGGCCTCCTTGCCGGTCCAGTCCATGTCGCGTGCGATACGCCACACCTCCTTGCCTTCGGCATCGAACAGGATCGTCGTGGGTAGCGACGACGCCCGCAGTGGAATCATCAGGGCGTTGGCGGTATCGAGCCAGGGCTTCAGATGCCTGAGCGGACGCTTCTGGAGGAAGGGAGTCACCACCCGCGCGCCTTCCAGATCCTCATTCACCACCACGACCTGCAATTTGGCGGCGTCGCGTGCCGCCAGCGCGTCAAGCGTGGGCAGTTCCTTGATGCACGGCACGCACCACGTCGCCCAGAGATTGACGAGCAGCGGCTTGCCTTTCAGATCCGACAATCTGGAGGTCGTGCCATCGGGATTCGTGATCTCCACATCCGGGATCGGCTTCCCCTTCCGCGACGTATCGGGGCCGGCGGACGCCGCAACGGGCGCGGGTGCGGCAATCTCCTGTGCTTGCGGCGCGGGGGCGGCTTGCTTATGGCAGCCACCGAGCGCGGCCAGCAGCGTCAGGGAAACGGGGGCGATACGCCGCATGTCGGACTCCAATGCCATGTGGGGCGGGCGGTTTGCCGGTGGGCCTAGCGCGATCATGCGCGAAATCAACGCTTCGATACCGTTCGACAAGCGCCTTTGGCGGCAGGACATCGCCGCAAGCCGTGCGCATATCGCGATGCTGGGCGCACAGGGCATTGTCGATGCAGCCGACGTCGCGACGATCGACCGGGGCCTGGCCCAGATCGCCGACGAATATGCACAAAACGGCCCACCCGAAGATCTGACGCTCGAAGATATTCATATGACGGCCGAGAGCCGCCTGGCCGAGCTGGTCGGGCCGGCGGCAGGGCGGCTGCACACCGCGCGTTCGCGCAACGATCAGGTCGCGACCGATTTCAAATTGTGGGTGCGCGACGCGATCGATGCGGTGCTCGCGGGGCTCGGAGCTTTCCAGGCCGCCCTGCTCGTGCGCGCCGAGGAGCATGCAGCGACGATCATGCCGGGCTTCACCCATCTCCAGGTCGCACAGCCCGTGACGCTGGGCCATCATCTGATGGCGTGGCACGCGATGATCGGGCGCGACCGATCGCGTTTTGCCGACGCGCGGGCGCGGCTCAACCGCTCGCCGCTCGGCAGCGCGGCGCTTGCCGGTACCGGCTTTCCGATCGACCGTCATGCGACGGCGGCGGCGCTCGGGTTCGACGGACCGACCGACAATTCGCTCGATTCGGTGTCCGATCGCGATTTCGCGCTCGATTATCTGATGGCGGCGACCCAATGTTCGCTCCATCTGTCGCGTATGGCCGAGGAATTCGTGATCTGGGCGAGCCAGCCCTTCGGCTTCGTCACGCTGCCCGATGCCTATTCGACCGGATCGTCGATCATGCCGCAGAAACGCAACCCCGACGCTGCCGAATTGGTGCGCGGCCATTCGGGGCGCATCGCGGGTTGCATGGTCGCGCTGACGATGACGATGAAGGGGCTCCCACTCGCTTATTCGAAGGACATGCAGGACGATAAGCCGCCAGTGTTCGAGGCGCACGATCTGCTCGCGCTCTCGATCGCTGCGATGACCGGGATGGCGGAGACCACGCAGTTCGTGCCCGAGCGGATGCGCAGGGCGGCCGAGGCGGGCTTCTCGACCGCCACCGATTTTGCCGACTGGCTGGTGCGCGAGGGAAATATCCCTTTCCGCGAGGCGCACCATATTACGGGGCGCGCCGTCAAACTGGCGGAGAGTGAAGGCGTGATGCTCGCGGCATTGCCGCTGGAGGCGCTTCGGGCAATCGACGCGCGGATCGACGAACGCGTGTTCAACGTCCTGACGGTCGATGCTTCGGTCGCGAGCCGCACGAGCTACGGCGGCACGGCGCCGGATCAAGTGCGTGCCCGTATCGCGGAGGCGCGGTCGCAAGCATGACACGAGCATTCATCCTTGCGGTCGGCCTGCTCCTTGCCGGCTGCGGCAACCAGCAGACGCTGCGCCCACCGGAGGGCGCGGCGCTGCCTCCAAAGCCGGCAAGCGCGCCGGTCGCGCCGACTCCGGCGCAATTGCTGACGCCGTCCGCCCAGACCCGACCAGGGCGGAGCGACGAATTGCTGACCAAGTCGCAGCAGCGCGCCGACGATCCATTCGATCAGCCGCCGCAATAGGATGGACCATTTCGACCTGAAGGACGGCGTGCTCCATGCCGAAGGCGTGCCGCTGGCGCGCATCGCCGACGCCGCGGGCACCCCGATCTACGTCTATTCGGCGGCGACGATCGAGCGTCACGTGCGCGTGTTCCGCGAGGCGCTGGTGGGGATTGAGGACCCGCTCATCGCTTTCGCGGTCAAGGCCAATCCGAACCGTGCGGTGCTGGCAACGCTGGCTCAGCTGGGGCTTGGCGCCGACGTCGTGTCGGGAGGCGAGCTGATGCGCGCGCGCGCCGCAGGTATCCCGGCAGACAAGATCGTCTTTTCCGGCGTGGGGAAGACGGCCGACGAAATGGCGCTCGGGCTGCGCGAGGGCATCTACCAGTTCAACCTGGAATCTGTGGTGGAAGCCGATATGCTTTCTGCGGTGGCCATGTCGCTGGGAATGAGCGCGCGGATTGCCTTCCGCGTGAATCCCGACGTCGACGCCGGCACGCACAGCAAGATTTCGACCGGTCGGGCGGATGATAAATTCGGGGTCGCTTATGATCGCGCGCCCGATGCTTATGCGCACGCCGCGGGGCTGCCGGGGCTCGATCCCGTTGGCGTTGCCGTCCATATCGGCAGCCAGCTGACCGATCTTGCGCCGAGCCGGGCCGCGTTTGAACGCGTCGGAGTGCTGATCGCCGACCTGCGCGCCGCGGGTCACGCTATCATAACCGCCGACCTGGGTGGCGGGCTCGGCGTGCCTTACAACCCCACGGTCCCCGCCCCGCCGAGCCCCGATGATTATGGTGCGATGGTGCGCGAAGCCACCACCGGCTGGGACGTGCGGCTGGTGTTCGAGCCCGGCCGCGTGATCGTCGGCAATGCCGGTGTGATGCTGACCCGCGTCATTCGGGTGAAGGAGGGCAAAACCTATCCCTTCGTGGTCGTCGATGCCGGCATGAACGATCTGCTCCGGCCGAGCCTCTACGATGCCTGGCACAATATCCGCGCCGTCACGCCGACAGGTGCGCGCTTCGTCGCCAATATCGTGGGGCCCATCTGCGAAACGGGCGACACTTTCGCGCGCGCCCGCGAAATGGACTGCGTCGAGGATGGCGACCTGGTCGCGTTCATGACGGCTGGCGCATATGGCGCGACCATGGCTAACACCTATAATTCGCGCGGGCTGGTGCCCGAAGCGATGGTTTCCGGGGAGGAATGGGCGATCGTTCGCGACCGCCAGCCTATTGAGGCGTTGATCGCTGCCGACCGTCTTCCCCCCTGGCTTTGAGGAACGACATGACGAATATGCGCGTACGAAAAGCGGTGTTTCCGGTGGCTGGCTTCGGGACACGTTTCCTGCCCGCGACCAAGGCGGTGCCAAAGGAATTGCTGCCTGTCGTCGATCGGCCGTTGATCCAATATGCGATCGACGAGGCGCGGGCGGCGGGGATCGAACAGATGATCTTCGTCACCGGGCGCGGCAAACATGCAATCGAAGATTATTTCGACAGCGCGTTCGAGATTGAGCATGACCTCAACGCAAAGGCCAAGCATGCCATTCTCGAGGCGATGAAGCCGACGCGGCTGGACCCCGGCCAGGCGGCGTTCGTTCGCCAGCAGCAGATGGCCGGCCTGGGCCATGCGGTGTGGTGCGCCCGCCAGCTGATCGGCGACGAACCCTTCGCGGTGGTCCTGCCCGACGAACTGCTGTGGAATCCCGAAAATCCCTGCCTCAAGCAGATGTGCGAGACTTACGAAGCCAAAGGCGGGAACGTCGTCGCGGTGGTCGAGGTGCCCGAGGAGCATACCGATCGTTACGGCATCGTCTCGCCGGGCAAGAGCGAAGGGGCCGTGACCGAGGTGACCGCGCTGGTCGAAAAGCCAAAGCTCGGCACCGCGCCGTCCCGCCTTGCCGTCGTCGGCCGTTACATCCTGCAGCCCGAGGTTCTCGACA
This sequence comes from Sphingomonas sp., assembly GCA_035554515.1. Taxonomy (GTDB): domain Bacteria; phylum Pseudomonadota; class Alphaproteobacteria; order Sphingomonadales; family Sphingomonadaceae; genus Sphingomonas_I. The sequence goes on from DATMIP010000281.1 coordinate 4,397, forward strand.
TATTGTCCGAAGGCAAGAAGGGAGCCGGCGGTGAAATCCAATTGACCGATGCGATGGCGGAACTGCTCGGGAAACAACCGTTCAACGCCCAGACGTTCGACGGCGTGCGTCACGATTGCGGTGAGAAGGCCGGCTTCATCATCGCCAATATCGCGCTGGCGCTCGAACGGCCCGACATTGCCGACACGATCCGTGCGTACGCACGCTCGATCTAGAGCGAGGCGGCCACGCACAGCCTGCCGATCTTTGTCAGCCTGAAGGGCCGCGCCGTCATCCTGATCGGGGAGGGCGCGATCGCTGATGCCAAGCGGCGATTGCTCGAACGGGCAGGAGCGCGCATCGTCGGGGAGGAGGAGTCGGCGGCGCTGGCGATCGTCGCCGCCGACGACGCCGACGCGGTCGCCCGCCTCAGAACGCGCGGCATTCTCGTCAATGCGGTCGACCGGCCGGATCTGTGCGATTTCACCTTGCCGGCGATCATCGACCGCGATCCGGTGCTGATCGCGATCGGCACCGGCGGCGCTTCCGCCGGGCTTGCCGCGGCCTTACGCCAACACCTTGAAACACTCCTGCCCGCAAGCCTCGGAAAACTGGCCGATGCCCTGTTCGCGGCGCGGGGCGCGCTGCGCGCGCGTTTCCCGACGATCGACGGACGCCGCCGCGCGATCGGGGCGCTGCTTGCTCCCGGCGGGGCGCTGGATCCGATGCGCGAGCATGCCGACCCCAGTGCGGCGATCGACGCGGCCGGGCCCAGCCGTGACCGACTGGAGACGATAAATCTGAGTTCCGCCGATCCCGATGCGCTGACGTTGCGCGCAGCACGGCTCCTGGGCCTTGCCGACCAGATCTATCATCAGCCCGACGTGCCGCCGGCGATCATCGATCGCGCCCGCGCGGACGCCGCGCGCATCGTGGGTGATCCACCTGCCGAGCGCCTGCCCGGGTTGAGCCTATACTTGGTCTGGGAGCCGCAATGAACCGCTGGGCACTCGAGCTGAAAGCCGACGGCAAGGGCCATGAGGTCGACCCCGCGGTCGCCTGGGCGGTGCGCGAATCGCCGGCAATCTTCGTTTGGGTCCATCTGGACGGGCGCGAGCAGGATACGCTGCAATGGCTCAAGGACCATGGTGGCATGCCGGTCAGCGTGACCTACGCGCTGACGGCGACCGAGACCCGCCCGCGCAGCGAGGCGATCGAGGATGGCGCGCTGATCAATCTGCGCGGCCCGGCGGCAGCGGGCGGTGAGAGCGTCGATGATCGGCTCGTCTCGATCCGCACCTGGGTCGAGCAGGGCCGCACCATATCGGTCAGTTTCCACCCGCTCGAGGGGCTCGAAATGCTGCGCGAGCATATGATCGCGGGCGAGATCAAGGACCCGGGCGATCTCATCTCGCATCTCGCGATGATCATCACCAAGAAGGTCGATCCGGTGATCACGGCACTGGGCGACATGGTCGATGATTGCGAACTCGCCCTTGCGCCCGAACATGCGTTCGAGACGCGCCGCAAGATTGCGCAAGCACGATCGGATGCGATCGTCTATCGCCGTTTCGTCGCCCCGCAACGCGAAGCGCTGGCGCGGCTTGCCGAGCTCGATGCCCATTGGCTCGAGGATGATGACCGGCTGCACTTGCGCGAGGCCGCCGACCGCTTCGCGCGCATGGCCGAGGAATTGGAGGCGGTCCGCGAGCGATCGGCGCTGATCCACGAGCAGCTCACCGACCTCCGTTCCGAGCAGCTCGAGAAGCGCGCCTTGCTGATATCGATCGTCGCGCTGATCTTCCTGCCGCTGACGTTTCTCACCGGGCTGCTTGGCATGAATGTCGACGGCATACCCGATGCTCATGAGCCCTGGGCCTTCTGGGCGGTTGTGGCCTTTTGCGTCGTGATTGCGGGAGGGATTACCGCCTGGTTCGCGTTAGCGCGCTGGTTCAAGGGGTAATGACAACGCTCTGCTCGGCATGAACGGGCTGGAGATGGTGCTCGAGGGTCAATTGATCAGCATACCCGCCAGTGCCGCCGACATCAGATTGGCGAGGCTGGCCGCCAGCAGCGCTTTCACGCCCAGCCTGGCGATCAGCGGCCGCTGATTGGGCGCGAGCCCTCCGGTCACCGCCATCTGGATGGCGATCGAGCTGAAATTGGCGAAACCGCACAAGGCGAATGTCACCACTGCCTGGCTGTGGGCGTCGAGCGTCGCGGCAATCTTGCCGAGGTGGATATAGGCAACGAATTCGTTGAGAACGATCTTCTCGCCGAACAGGCCGCCGGCGACACCCGCTTGGTCCCACGGCACGCTGATCAGGTACATGATCGGCGCGAACAGAAGCCCAAGCACATGTTGAAAGGTCAGATCGGCGATGCCGAGCCAGTGGCCGACGCCCACCAATATCCCGTTGGCGAGCGCGACCAGGGCCACAAACGCGAACACCATCGCGCCGACCATCACCGCGAGCCGCACGCCCAGTTGCGCCCCCTGGGCGGCGGCCATGATGACATTGGCCGGCCTTTCATCCTCGTCCGCGTGACTGGTATCGACCATTTCGCTGATCGGCAGATGGAGATCGGCCGGATCGTCAGGCATGATCAGCTTCGCCATCAGGATCGCACCCGGCGCGGCCATGAAGCTAGCCGCGAGCAGATAATCGATCCTGATCCCCATGGATGCATAAGCGGCGAGGATCGTGCCGGCGACCCCCGCCATGCCGCTGGTCATCACCTGGAACAACTGGCTCGGGCGCAGCGACGCGAGATAGGGACGGATTACGAGCGGCGATTCGGACTGGCCGACGAAGATGTTGGCCGCCGCGCAAAGCGATTCCACCTTGCTGATGCCAATCACCATTTCGATCGCGCCGCCGAGCCAGCGCACGACGCGTTGCATGATGCCCAGATGGTAGAGAACCGATACGAGACTGGCAAAGAAGATGATCACGGGCAGCGCCTGAAGGGCGAAACTCTGCCCGAGCGGAGAGGTGGCGAGCGGCCCGAACAGAAAGGCCGTGCCCTCGCCCGCATAGCCCAGCAGGGCGGAAACGCCTTCCGACATCCCTGCGATCACACGCCGCCCGGCGGGCACGTAGAGCACGAGCACGGCGATCCCGATCTGGAGCGCGAAGGCGGCGCCGACGACGCGCGGCCGGATCCAGCGGCGGTTCGATGAGAGGGCACAGGCCGCGGCGAGGATCAGGATGATGCCCGCGAGGCTAAGCAAGTGACCGGTCATGCGCGCTATAATCCCCAACCGCCGAGGCGCGAAGATACACGGTTGAAGCCGAGCGCCTAGGACGGATTACAGGGCGAAGCCCTCCGCCGTCATGCCGGGCTCGTTCGGGCATCCACCCATGCGCAAGCCTTCGAGCGCATGGGTGGATGGACCCGGTACGACCCGGACGACGTCAGGGCGGGCTCTAGCCGCCGTGCGCGGCGAGCGCCGCCAGCAGCAGCAAAGCCACGATATTGGTGATCTTGATCATCGGGTTCACCGCCGGGCCCGCCGTATCCTTATACGGATCGCCGACCGTGTCGCCGGTCACCGCTGCCTGGTGCGCGGGCGAGCCCTTGCCGCCATAGGCGCCGACTTCGATCACCTTCTTGGCATTGTCCCATGCGCCGCCGCCCGAGGTCATCGAGATGGCGACGAACAGCCCCGAGATGATCACGCCCATCAGCAAGGCGCCGAGCGCGGCGAAGCCGTTGCCCTGCCCCGCGACCGCGGTGATCGCGAAATAGACCAGCACGGGCGCGAGCACCGGCAGCAGCGACGGGATTATCATTTCCTTGATCGCGCCCGCCGTGACGAGGCCGACCGTGCGCGCATAATTGGGCCGCACGCTGCGATCGGCGATGCCGGGATTTTCCTTGAACTGCGCGCGAATGTCCTGCGCCACCGCCTGGGCGGTGCGCCCGACCGCCGTCATCGCCATGCCGCCGAACAAATAGGGCAGCAGAGCGCCGAGCAGCAGCCCGACCACGACATAGGGGTTGGACAGCGAGAAGTTGACCGCCACGTCGCCGAAGAATTGCGACAAATCCTCGGTATAGGTCGCGAACAGCACGAGTGCCGCAAGACCAGCCGAGCCGATCGCATAGCCCTTGGTCACCGCCTTGGTGGTGTTGCCGACCGCGTCGAGCGCATCGGTACGCTCGCGCACTTCGCCCTCCAGCCCCGCCATTTCGGCGATGCCGCCGGCATTGTCGGTCACCGGGCCGTAGGCGTCGAGCGCGACGACCATGCCGGCGAGCGCGAGCATCGCCGTCGCGGCGAAGGCAATGCCGATCAGGCCGGCGAGCTGGTAGCTGGCGATGATCCCAACCACGATGACGAGCGTCGGCAGCGCGGTCGATTCCATCGAGACCGCGAGGCCCTGGATAACATTGGTGCCATGGCCCGAATCCGATGCCTTGGCGATCGACTGGACCGGGCGATAATTGGTGCCCGTATAATATTCGGTGATCCATACGATCAGGCCGGTGACGCCGAGCCCGACAAGCATGCACCAGAAGAGGTCCATCGCGGTGAACGCGGTATGGGCCGCAACCGCCGGCGCGACATCGCCGCTGGTCGCTTCCGCGGCGCTGCCGATGATCGCGTTCATATCGGGGAAGATGAAGTGGGTCGCCCACCACAAAGCCGGGATCGAAAGGACGGCGGTAACGAGGAAGCCCTTGTAGAGCGCACCCATGATCGAGCCGCCGCCGAGGCGGACGAAGAAGGTGCCGACGATCGAGGTCAGGATGCAGACGCCGCCTGCGAGCAGGGGAAGCGTCATCAGCTTGAACGCATCGGCGCCGCCGACGAGCAAAGCCACGAGCACCATCGTCGCACCGATCGTGACGACGTAGGTTTCGAACAGATCCGCGGCCATGCCTGCGCAATCGCCGACATTGTCGCCGACATTGTCCGCGATCACGCCCGGGTTGCGATCGTCATCTTCGTCGAAGCCGAGTTCGTTCTTGCCGACCATGTCCGCGCCGACGTCGGCCGCCTTGGTGAAGATGCCGCCGCCAAGCCGCGCGAAGATCGAGATGAGCGACGCGCCGAATGACAGCGCCACCAGCGCGTTGATGACCGGTCGGCTGGTCGGCGTCATGCCGCTGTGGACGAGCGCGAAGAAATAGCCGGCAATGGCGAGGAGGGCGAGGCCGGCAACGAGCATGCCCGTGACCGCACCCGACCGGAAGGCCATCGTCAGGCCTCCCTGCAGCGAGTGGCGCGCGGCTTCCGCGGTACGGACGTTGGCGCGCACCGAGATGTTCATGCCGATGAAGCCGGTCACGCCGGACAGGATCGCGCCGATTGCGAAGCCGATTGCAGGCACGGTGCCGAGAAAGAAGAAGACCAGCGCCGCAACGACCACGCCGACAACGGCGATCGTGGTATATTGCTTGGTGAGGTAGGCTCCGGCGCCTTCCTGGATCGCGGCAGCGATATCCTGCATGCGCTGGTTGCCCGCCGGCGCGCGCAGCACCTGCATCGCGGTAATAATTCCGTAAGCCACGGCCAGCAGGCCACAAAGGATGGCCAGTTCGACAATCAGCATCTTTCCTGTTCCCCCAAAGGTTTGACGCCGCTCTATTCGGCGGCTGGGTTTGGGGGAGGCTTAAAGAGACTTGGCCTTATCGGCAAGTCGAGCGATCGACCTGAGTTTCAGGCCTGCAAATGATGCAGCCCGAGCGCGGTGAAGCCGCCGCAGACCAGGCCGAGGAACAATATCGCCGCACTGCGAAGATCATGGCGCGTCATGTTCATATCCCAGAAACACCGGCAGCGGCACCTCGCCCGCCGCGTCGGTCAGCCTCAACCCATGGCCGCGGACAAACCGGCCGATCGCGGTGATTTTAGCGAAATCCGGTTGCGAAAGGCTTAAGCCCGGCGGCGCTGCGAACAACAGCTCGTAATCGTCCCCGGCCGTGGCCGCGGCGAGCCGCGCGGCACGGTGCCGGGGCGCGCCGGCCGGCAGCGGCACCGCATCCAGATCGACTTCGGCCGCGAGTCCGCTCGCTTCGGCGATCCGCATCGTATCGATGAGCAATCCGTCGGAGACGTCGGCGATGGCATGGGCCAGGGGAGCGAGCGCTTGCCCCTCCGCCAGTCGCGGCTGGGGGCGGCGATAGGCGGCAAGCCATTCGTCGGGCCCATCTGTCTCGCCCCGCGCCATCGCAAGCCCCAGGCCCGCCGCGCCGATCCGGCCGGTCACATAGAGGCAATCCCCCGGCCGAGCGCCGGCGCGCGATGGAGTGCCGCCCGGATTGGCGCGCCCGATCGCGGTCACGCCATGCGCCCGGGGGGCACCGTCGGGCATCCTCACCGTATCGCCACCCAGCAGCGGCACATCGAACCGGTCGAGCACAAGACGCAGACCTTCAACGAACGCCGAGTCCCATTCGGGAGTAGGACCGAGCGCATAGCCGAGAAGGATGCCGAGCGGCCGTGCGCCCTTGGCGGCGAGATCGGACAGGTTCACCGCGACCAGCTTCCAGGCCACATCCTGGGGGGCGTCGTCGGCGAGATAATGAACCCCCTCGACAATCATGTCGTGGGTCAGGATGATCCCGGTGCGGCCAAATTGAAGCAACGCCACGTCGTCGGCCAATCCCCGCGCGGCGGGATCGCGCGCGATCTGTCTGAGCAGGTCGATGAAGGTCTGCTCGCGCGACATGGCCAAACCATAGCGGCGACGCCTGGGCGCGGCCACATGCGCGTTTTTCCTGGGAGTGGGAGGACCGACCGGGCCCCAAATCAGCCGCTGGTATGGAGACTGATGATCCCGAGGAAGGCATCGCCATAGGCGTCGAGCTTTCGCGCGCCGACGCCGCTGATTTCACCGAGCGCATGGCGGTCGCGCGGCCTGACGGCCGCCATTTCGCGCAGCGTCGCGTCGTGAAAGATCACGTAGGGCGGCACGCCCTGCGCTTTGGCCAGATCGCGCCGGCATTCGCGGAGCGCATCGAACAGCGGATCGGCCGGGCCGGCATCGCGATCACGCCGCCGACCCGCACGTTTGGGGGGCAGGACCACCGACAATGTCTCCTCGCCTTTCAGGATCGGCCGCGCCGCGGGCCCGAATGAAAGGCCGCCAAAATCGTCCGCGCGCAGCGCGTCGCGGGCGAGCAGGGCACGCGCGACCGGCTTGATCAGCTTGAGCTCCTCATCGCTGGCGATGCCGAACACCGACAGGCGGTGATGACCTTCCCCGATGATCTTGTCGGTTTCCTTGCCGGCGAGCACATCGGTCAGATGGGTCACACCGAACCGCATTTCGGTGCGGAATGCGGCGGACAGCAATTTGCGCGCGACCTCGGTCGCGTCCACCGAGGAGGGCGGGTTGAGGCAATTATCGCAATTGCCGCACGTTTCTGGCGGATGTTCGCCAAAATGGCGCAACAGGATCGCCCGCCGGCATCCCGTCGCCTCGACCAGCCCGGCGAGCGCGTTCAGCCGGTGACGCTCACCGTTGCGGCGGCCGCCTTCAACCTCGGTTTCGATCCGGCGGCGGGCACGGGCGAAATCTTCCGCCCCCCAGAACATTTGCGCCACCGCGGGATCGCCATCGCGCCCCGCGCGGCCGGTCTCTTGATAATAAGCCTCGATCGATTTGGGGATTCCGGCATGCGCAACGAAGCGCACGTCGGGCTTGTCGATCCCCATGCCGAACGCGATCGTAGCGACCATCACCATCTCTTCGGAGACGACGAACGCACGGGCGTTCGCCTGGCGCTGCGCCGGGTCGAGGCCGGCATGGTAGGCGCGGGTCGGGCGGCCACCTTGCTGGAGCGCGGCGGCGAGCTTTTCGGTTTCCGCCCGACTCTGGGCATAAATTATCCCCGGCCCGGATATTTCGGCCACAAAGGCAGCAAGTTGACGCGCAAGGCCGTCGCGGGGCGCCATGGTGTAGCGGATATTGGGCCGATCGAAGCCGGCAAGGATCAGTCCATCCTCGGGGATGCCAAGCTGGGCGAGGATATCGGCACGGGTGTGCCTGTCGGCCGTAGCGGTGAGAGCAAGCCTTGGAACGTCAGCGCGAGTGTCGAGCAGGCTGCGCAGCTGACGATAATCGGGGCGGAAATCATGGCCCCATTCGGATACGCAATGTGCCTCGTCGATCGCGATCAGCGCCAGCGGGATATCGTTGATCAGGCGACGGAAGCCGTCCGTATTGGCGCGTTCCGGGGCGACGTAGAGCAGGTCGAGCGTGCCGTCGCGAAGACGCTGGACCGTTTCGTCGCGGTTGCTGTCGGCTGACGTCAAAGCGGCGGCGCGGATGCCAGCTACCTCGGCGCTGCGAACCTGATCGTGCATCAGCGCGATCAGCGGCGATATTACCAGGCCGGTGCCCGGCCGGCACAGGCTGGGTATCTGGTAGGTCAGCGATTTGCCCGCGCCGGTCGGCATGACCGCAAGGCTGTTCTGCCCGGCCATTACGCGATCGATCACATCGGCCTGCCGCCCGCGAAACTCATGATAGCCGAACGTGTCGCGCAGTGCGTCGAGGGGGGTTGTTACAGGCATCGGGGATTTTCGACCATTCGTGTCGAGTGAGGTTCGGGCTAGTCGAGAACCCGTATCGAGACACGCCTCGATACGCCATCTCGATATGCGACTTCGCCGTCACCAGGGGGCAACGCGCGACCAAATGGCCTGGAGCTCAGAAATCCACGCCGTTGACGTCGATCTGCAGATCCCGGTGGGTGAGGACGAGCGAGCCGTCGGGCCGCGCCCAGAAGCTGGCCGACCACAGCAGATCGGTCGCATCCGCCATTGCGCGCTCCGCGCCGCTTGCCAGGTCATGACGCATGATCGATCCCGTCGGGTCGCCGCCGCTGCGTCTGGCGTAGAACAAGGCACCGTCCGCCAGCCACCAGTTGCGCCAGTCGCTCGGATGGAGCGCGGGCACGACCATTTCTTCGGATCCGGTCAGCGCATTGCCGGCCGGGGCCAGCACGCGGCGGCGCACGCCCGCCTCGCCGTCGATCACATAATATAGCCATTTGCCGTCGGGGCTTGGGCGCACGGTGCGAGGGCCGTCACCGCTGACCATGATCGCCGGCTGTTTCGAAAAGGGATCGATCCGCCAGATCCGCCAGGCGCCCGATTTGCGCGACGTGAAATACAGATATCTCCCATCGGGAGACCAGACGGGCGATTGCTGGACCGCCGGATCGCTCGTCACCGCGCGCGGCGCGCCGCCCTCACCGCTGACGAGGAAGATATCGCTCTGCTCGCTCGTCACCGCGACATAGGCGATCCATTTGCCATCGGGGGACCATGCGGGCTCCTGATAAAAGACATCCTGTGTGAAGCTGATCTGGTGCGGCGGCCGGCCCTTCTCCGCGATCCACAGATTCTCGGGCCCCGACCGCACCGAGACGAAGGCGATACGACCCGTCGGGGACTCGGTATAGAAACGGTCGAACAGATTGGTGTGAAGGTTGGCGAGGCCCTGCGGCGGAGTCGCCGGAGTAGCATCGCGCGCCACCTGCTGGAAGCTCGCGTGATCCTTGAGCGCTTCGAACACCAACCTGTCCTTGTTTCGCGCATAGCTCAGCGCGCGATATTCCACGTCGCCCAGCGCCAGGCGTGTCAGCCCCGACCCATTTCTGGCCATCCACCAAAGGCCGGTGTCGCCAAGACGATCGGACGAGAAGATCAGGCCCTGGTCGTTAGCGCCCCAGGTGAGTCCCCAGACGGTCTTCCCGTCGTGGCTGAGCGCGCGTCGCTTGCCGGTTTCCAGATCCTGGACTTCGACTTCGACCGATTGCCAGGCCCGTGTCCGCAGATAAGCGAGCGTCCTGCCATCGCGCGAAACCTGTGGCTCGCCATCCCCCTGGATATGGGGCGGGGGATCGGTGACGGCGACGGCCGCGCCACTCTGCGTATCGAGGCGGTAGATGCGCGACACCGCACCCTTGGCGGCGATATCGCTATAGTAAAGCGAACGGCCATCCGGCGACCAGCTCAATCGGGAGGTCAGCGCAGCGCGGCAATGTCCCGCCAGCCGCTCCTGCCCGCCTGGCACGGACATGACCAGGATCGCGCAAGGCCTGTGGCCATCCCGCGCGGCACGGGTGAAGGCGATTGCCGAGCCGTCCGGAGTCCATACGGCATTGTCGTCTATCTCCGGATCGGTCGTGAGGCGCACCGGCGTCTGATCGCCGATCGTTGTCAGATAGAGGTCGACGTTGGCCTTGTCCTGCAACCGCGCCGTATAGACGACGCGCGAGCCATCGGGCGCGATGGCGGGGCGCTGCTCGACCGAAGGGTCGGCCGCAACGGGGAACAAGCGGGTGACCTTGGGCGCAGCGGGCGGCGGCGATATCCACCGATGTACCCCGATCGCGGCCGCGGCCAGCAAGGCGATCGTCATGCCGATGAGCGCCGCAGGAACCAGGGATCGCAGCCGGCCATGACCCGTCGCGGCCACCGGGATGAGCGCGCCCGGAGGCTCGGTGGAAGCGTCCCCGGTCGGATCTGCGTCCACAAGCGCGCCGGGCGGCCCGCGCAGCGGTCGGCGGGCGGCACGCAGGCGATCGTGTAACGCCTGCGTTTCGGGATCGGGCGCCACCTGGAGTTCGCGGCGCAGCGTTTCGACGAGCGCCCCAAAATGGAGCAGCGCGAGATCGGGGCGTCCGCTGGCTGCCTGCAACTCCATGACGAGGCGATGCGCATGTTCGTTATAGGGGTCGAGCGCGACGGCGCGCTCGGCGGCGGCAAGGCCTTCGCCGCGGTCGCGGCCACCCGAGAGCGTCGCGGCCGCCACCCGCTCCATCGCCGCGACGGCGACCCGGCAGAGGCGAGAGCGTTCATGATCGAGCCATTCGTCGAATTCCGCCGAATCGACCGACAGGCCGTCGGCAATCAGCTGTCCTCGATAAAGGGCGATCGCCTCCGCGGCGCCGTCGGCATCACCCCGCGCGGCGGCCGCCTCGAAGGCGACGGCGTCAACGCGAACGTCCTCCGCCAATGACAGCCAGTCGCCCTCGCCCTCGATCAGCGGCGCGGTGCCGGCGCTCGCCTTGCGCAGGCCGGCGAGCAACTGGCGCAAGCTCGTTCGCGCAGCCTCGCTCCCGACGCGCGGCCAGAACATCTCGGCGAGCTGCTCGCGCCGCGCCCGGCGATCGGGCTGGAGGCCAAGAAATGCGACCAACGCTGCCGCCTTACGCGTGCGGAGCACAGCGTCGCCTCCGGGCGCATCGATCGCCAGCGTTCCCAGCACGCACAGGTTGCGAATTGCCACGAATCTCCCCTTGAAACCGTGAATAGAGCGGGCGGAACGATTTTTCACGCGAGATTCACGCTTCGCCTGACGGCGGACGCACGCTCGCTGAATAGTGGGTGGCCAGGAACAGCGCGCCGCCGTGCGATCACATCGGGCAATTGCGGGCGCATCAGGAAGATATCATGACGACCACCTCGTTGCCGCCAGCCTTCATAATGATCTCGGCCGTTGGTGGCCCGCAAATGCTCGCTCAGGCGCCGATCGAGTCGCAGGGGATCCAACCGCCGCCGGTTTTTCGCCGGTCCGCAAGTGAACGCGGTCCGAGGATCCTGCGATCGATCCGCCCCGACCTTCTGCTGGGTCTCGCCGGCTTCGCGATCGGGGCTGCCGCGATCCTGCTCGTCCAGGTCGCTGACCCCGGGCCGCCACCCCCGCACGGCGACACTAACGTGCTCGTCCAGGCGGCGATGCAGGCGGCAAGCGCGCGCCCGGCATCTTCACGGGGCTAGCACCGGGCCGGCCATTGCGCGGCGGCCCGATGGATCGTCTCGCGGCGCCAGAATTTGATCGCTTCAGGCAAGCCCGGGAGCATGTAGAATTGGCCGACCTTCTCTCGCTCCCGCATCATCTCGACCCGCGGGCACATACTGTCCGCGCGATTGTCGAGACCCCGGCGGGACATCGATCGAAGTTCAATTACCACCCTGAAAGTGGCCTGTTTGAGCTGAACAATGTCCTGCCGGCAGGCATGGCCTTTCCCATGGCGTTCGGCTTCGTCCCCGCTACGCTCGCGCAGGATGGCGATCCGGTCGATATAATCGTGCTGGCGGACGAGGACCTGCCCGTGGGCTGTCTGGTGTCGGTCCAATTGCTGGGGGTGATCGAGGCCGATCAGGCCGAACGCGACGGCGCTACCCACCGGAATGACCGTCTGATCGGGAGGATCGCAGCATCGCGCATCTATGCCGACGTACGCGATCTCGATTGCCTTGGCGACGCGATGGTGACCGAGCTTGTCCGGTTCTTCGAAACCTACAATCGTCTGAAGGGCAAGAAGTTCACCGTGAAAACGGTCTGTGGACCGGATCGTGCCGTTGCCCTGATCGAACAAGCCTCCCGCTGATCGCTCAACGTCGCGGCAGAAGGACCAGCGGCGGCACGCGATGACAGGTGGGGCCGCGTCGTCACCAAATTGTCCGGAACCATTGCTAGCCGTCCCGCACAACGGGGGGAAGCGGCCATGGTAAGGATGATTCTCGCGATCATCATCGGAGTAATGGACAAGACACCAAAGCGCGTGCGGGAGAGCGGCTGACACGCATTTGGCCATGTTTTCGGCCAAGCATTTTTGCCGAACGCAAAAACGCCGCCAGCTTCGAGGCTGGCGGCGTTTTTGTCTCCTGCCGAAAATCAGCCGAAAGCGACGCTCGTCCGGCGGCGGCGCAGCGCACCGCCGACAAGGCCGAAGCCGCCCAGCATCATCGCCCAGCTTGCGGGCTCAGGCACGAAGGACGCGTAGATTTGCGCCGTCGTGCGATGATAGGCTGGGTTCAGGATCACGTCGCGCTGCAGATTCCAGCCGATCGCATCGAACGCGGCCAGGTCCAGCGCGGTCACGTCACCCATCTGACCATAGCAGAAAGTCGGATCCATGATGCCGAGCTGCCCGCTGCAGCCGATCGCATCCTTCCAGTGCGAAGCCTGGCGGCCGTCGCCATTGAAGGAACCCGTGGAGAATTTGTTGCCGAACAACGCGGTTAGCCCACCGTCGACCGAGAAATAGGACGCAGTGCCCGGTGTGAAATCGAGCACCGCGCCGGCACC
>DATMIP010000282.1:0-2233 GCA_035554515.1 Sphingomonas sp.
CGTCGCCAACACGATCAGGTCGATCGAGGCAGGCGAGGATCTCGATCCCTCGGCCGATGGCAAATCACGCAACATCATATTGCTCCACGATTCAGGGGGCGACCGCGCGCAGACCGTGGCCGCGCTGCCCGTGCTGATCGATGCCCTGCGTGCCCGGGGCTACAAGTTCGTTCCAGTCTCCGCGCTTGCCGGGCTTTCGCGCGACCAGGTCAATCCGAGAATCGGCGGGTCGGACTTGCTCGCGGTGCGATTTGACGTGGCGATCTTCCTGCTTCTCGCTGGCCTCGACGCCTTCCTCAAATATCTGTTCTTCACAGCGATCTTCCTGGGGACGGCGCGCGCGGTGCTGCTTGCGGCCCTGGCGGTACGCTCGAACCTCGCGCAGAACCGCGCGGTTGCGCCCGAGATCGATCCGGAGCGCTTCGTATCGGTGCTGATCCCCGCCTTCAACGAAGCGCGCGTGATCGAGATTTCGGTTCGGCGCGTGCTGGCGAGCGAGGCGGTCCGGATCGAGGTAATCGTGATCGACGATGGCTCGACCGACCAAACCTCGGACATCGTTCGCACCGCGTTCGGAGACGATCCGCGCGTCCGGCTTCTCACGCTCGAAAATGGCGGGAAGGCGCGCGCGCTCAACCGCGGGCTGGAGATCGCAAAAGGCGAGGTGATCGTCGCGCTCGACGCCGATACCCAGTTCGAAGCTGAGACGATCGCGCGGCTCGCGCGCTGGTTCGCGGACCCGGAGATCGGCGCGGTCGCGGGCAATGCGAAGGTCGGCAATCGCGTCAATCTGGTCACGCGCTGGCAGGCGGTGGAATATGTCACGGCGCAGAATCTGGAACGGCGCGCGCTCGACCGGTTCGATGCGATCACGGTCGTGCCGGGCGCGGTCGGCGCCTGGCGTCGCGCCGCGCTCGACATGGTCGGCGGCTATCCGCACGACACGCTCGCCGAGGATCAGGACCTGACCATCGCGATCCAGCGCAGGGGCTGGCTGATCGAATATGACGTCGATGCGGTCGCCTGGACCGAGGCGCCCGAAAGCTTCGGCACGCTCGCCAGGCAGCGTTTCCGCTGGGCGTTCGGTACGCTGCAATGCCTGTGGAAGCATCGCCGCATCCTGCGCGAGCGGCATCCGGCGGGCCTCGCTCTGGTCGGGATACCGCAGGCCTGGCTGTTCCAGATCGGCTTCGCGCTGATCTCGCCGCTGATCGACCTCGCGCTGGGCGTGAGCATCATATCGACGATCGTGCGCGTGCAGCAGCATGGCTGGGCGCAGACGCAATCGGACGTGCTGCGGATGGCGACCTACTGGTTCGCCTTCACGGCGATCGACGCGATCTGCGGGTGGATCGCCTACCGGCTGGAGCCGCGCGAGCGGCATTTCCCGCTGTTCCTGCTGCTCGCCCAGCGCTTCGTCTATCGCCAGATCATGTATTCGGTGGTGGTGCGCGCCGTCGCCGCGGCGGTGCGCGGACCGTGGGTCGGCTGGGGCAAGCAGGAGCGTTCGGGGCGCGTGACCGCGTAGCGCCAGGCGCGTCTCGTGATGCCGGCCGCGCGGAAAAATGAGAAAAAATGCGGAAACGAACTTGATGGACCGGGGTGAGATGGCGCGGCAGGATTGCTTCCCCCGGCTTGCGCCGGGTCGCGATGACGGGGGACGTGCGGGAAGACGCCACCTGCTCCCCGCGGACCAATTCGCTCCTAACGCCGCATTAACCTTTCGCCTTCATAATCGGACGACTTCCACAGTTTGGACAGTGCCGCGTGACCGTAATCAATATGCCCTCATTGCGTTCCGGCATGCGCGACGACGTGCGCGCGGCGATCGGGCAGGCGGCGCAGCGGACCGGCGTCAATTTCTCCTATCTGCTGGCCCAGGCGAAGAGCGAGAGCGGGCTCGATCCCAACGCCAGAGCGGGTAATTCCAGCGCCAGCGGATTGTATCAGTTCATCGATCAAAGCTGGCTCGGCGTGGTCAAGGCGCATGGCGCGGAGCATGGCCTCGGCTGGGCAGCGGACGCGATCACGGCCAAGCGCGGGGGTGGCTTCACGGTCGATCCCTCGATGCGCCAGGCGGTGTTCGCGCTGCGTCAGCAGGCGGGTCCGTCGGCGCTGATGGCCGCCGCTTATGCCAGCGACAATGCCAATAGCCTGAGCCAGTCGCTGGGCCGGCAGGTCAATGGCACCGATCTCTATTTCGCCCATTTCCTGGGCCTGGGCGGCGCGACCA
>DATMIP010000283.1:0-3162 GCA_035554515.1 Sphingomonas sp.
CGCCAGCCAGGATGAAAGCGCGCGACGAAAAAAAGCGAGCATGGATGTTCCGGGGGTGCCGTGGATGAAGCCGAACCCAATAGAGGCGCGCCCGACAGGCTTCAAGCGCCCCGGCTTGGCGGCGGTGCTTACGCTTGCTACCGCAGCCCGCCTGACCGGGGAGAATGAGTTTTGCGAACACTGATTGTCGGCAATTGGAAGATGAACGGCAGCCGCATTATGCTTGCGGAGGTTGACGCGATCGGGAAAGCCGCCGCCGAAATGCCGGGCGTCGATGTCGCGATCGCACCGCCGTTCACCCTGCTGGCTGAGGCATCCGCTCGCGCAGAAATTGTCGCGATCGGCGGGCAGGATTGCCATCAGGCGGCGAAAGGGGCGCATACCGGCGCGATCTCGGCGGGCATGCTCGTCGAATTGGGCGCCAGCTTCGTCATCTGCGGGCATAGCGAGCGCCGCGCCGAATATGGCGAGAGCGACTCGCTGGTTCAGGCCAAGGCAAGAGCGGCCCAAGCGGCGGGGCTGACAACGATCATCTGCGTCGGCGAGGACGAAGCCGAACGCGGGCAAGGTCGCGCGATCCCGGTCATCACCAGCCAGCTCGAAGGCTCGGTGCCCGCCGCGGCCACAGCGGAAAAACTGGTCATCGCCTATGAACCGATCTGGGCGATCGGCAGCGGCCGGACGCCGACCTGCTCGGATATCGTCGAGATGCACACGATGATCCGCGCTAGGCTTATCCGGTTACTCGGCGACCATGGATCCAGGGTGCCAATCCTGTACGGCGGGTCGGTCAATCCCGCCAATGCCGCCGATATCCTCGCCTGCGACGAAGTTGGCGGCGTGCTGGTGGGAGGCGCCAGCCTTTCGGCCGGCCAGTTCGTGCCGATCATCGCGGCGGGAGCGAATGTGTCGCAATAGTCGTTTTCGCGTGCGCCCCACGGCGAGCGGCGGTAGGGGCCTTGGCGACTCTTCAAGCCTACCGGAGGATATCCCATGGCATTCGAACTTCCCCCGCTTCCTTTCGACAAGTCGGCGCTCGAACCGCATATGTCGGCCGAGACGTTCGACTTCCACCACGGCAAGCATCACAAGGCCTATGTCGACAAGACCAATGGCTGGATCGAGGAGAAGGGACTGGCCGGCCTCTCGCTCCTGCAGGTGATCGACAAGGCCAAGGCGACCAGCGACAAGGGCCTGTTCAACAACAGCGCGCAGATCTGGAACCACACGTTTTTCTGGAACTGCCTCGCGCCGGCGGGATCGACCAAGCCGTCGGAAAAGCTCGCCGGCCTGATCGAGAGTTTCGGCGGACAGGATGCCCTGCTCAAGAAGATCGCCGACGAAGCGGTGGGCCATTTCGCCAGCGGCTGGGCCTGGCTGGTGCTGGAAGGCGACGCGCTCAAGGTGACGTCGTTCCATGACGCCGACACACCTGTGGCGCATGGCGTCACCCCGCTCTTCACGCTCGATG
The DNA here is from genome assembly GCA_035554515.1 of Sphingomonas sp. Taxonomy (GTDB): domain Bacteria; phylum Pseudomonadota; class Alphaproteobacteria; order Sphingomonadales; family Sphingomonadaceae; genus Sphingomonas_I. The sequence continues at coordinate 1,472 of DATMIP010000283.1, forward strand.
TGTGGGAGCATGCTTATTATATCGATTATCGCAACGCGCGGCCGAAATTTGCCGAAACGGTGCTCGCGAACATCGTCAACTGGGATTTCGTCTCCCAAAATCTTGACGGTCAGGGCGCCGATCGGGCCGACCAGCAGCAATAGGATTGGGACGCGATAGGATCGCGTTAACTACAATTGCAGGAAAATGTGCGAGACGCGGTAACATGATATCGCGTCCCGCCTTTTCCACTGGACCGGCGCCGGCCACGGCCGATCTGCCGGTGGATGCAGGCGCCGTCCTGCAGGCTTTGAACAGCTCCACCGCGCTCGCCTATTTCGATCTCGACGGACGGATGACGTCGGCCAATGATCGTTTCCTGTCCTTGTTCGGTTACCGGCTCGAAGAGTTGAAGGGACAGCTGCATCGCGTGCTCTGCAATCAGGATGATGCGGAGGCGCCGCGCTATCAGCGGACCTGGGAAACATTGTGCCGCGGGGAATCGGAAAGCGGCGAATATCCTCGCCGCGCGCGCGATGGCCGGGAAATCTGGGTACAGACGACTTATGCCCCGATCCGGAATGACGCCGGCAAGATGTCCGGCTTCATCATGCTATCCGCGGACGTAAGCGAGCGGAGGGCGCGCGCCGCCGCCGACGCCAGCATGATCGCCGCGATCGACAGGTCGCAACTTATCGTCGAATTCGGGCTGGATGGCACGGTGCTGAGCGCCAATGCCAATTTCCTGCGTGCCACCGGCTACGCGCCTTCCGAAATAGTGGGTAAGCACCATCGCATCCTGTGCGAGCCCGCCTTGGCCGCCAGCACCGGCTATGCCCAGATGTGGCAGCGGCTGGGCCGCGGTGAGTTCCAAAGTGGTGAATATGTCCGTGTCGGCAAGAACGGCAAATTGCTCTCACTGCAGGCGAGCTATAATCCGATTCTTGATGCATCGGGGCGGCCGATCAAGATCGTGAAGTTCGCGGCGGACGTGACGCCTCAGCGCGACCGCGAACGTGAGGATGTCGAGCGGCAGCGAGGGCTGACCGAGGAGCTCGAAAACCGGCATTTCCAGTTCGCGCAGATGGTGGGCGAGGTCCGCGACATCGTCTCGTGGATCAAGGACGTCGCCGATCAGACCAATTTGCTGGCGCTCAACGCCACCATCGAAGCGGCGCGCGCGGGTGATGCCGGGCGTGGCTTCGCGGTGGTGGCCCAAGAGGTGAAGCGCCTTGCCGCGGATACGCGCGAGGCCGCGCAGAAGGCGTCCGCGCTGCTCGTCGTCTGATCATTCCTCCGGCGGCAATACGACGTTCTCTTCGTTGAGGCCGTGCTTCATCAGCATCGGCACATTCGCCAGTGCGAACAGTAGGGTTGCCGGCATCGATCCCCATAATTTGTAGCCGAGCCATGTCGCCGTCGAAAAATTGCGCCATACCGCCTCATTGGCGATCGCCAGCACGAGAAAGAATATCGCCCAGTTGCGCGTCAACAGCCACCATCCCCGGGCGGTCAGGCCCGGATAGGCTTGTCCGAGGACAAGCTGCAAGGTCGGCCGTCGGGTAGCCAGGCCCCACAACAGGATCGCCGCGACCGTCACATAATAGATGGTCGGCTTGATCTTGATGATCCAGTCCTTGTGCAGCCAGATGGTGAGGCCGCCGAGGATCAGCACCATCATTGCCGAGAAGATCTGGATTGGCGAGACTTTG
>DATMIP010000284.1:0-4844 GCA_035554515.1 Sphingomonas sp.
GGCAGGAACGTCGCCGCGCCCGCTGCCAGGCCACGCACGTTCGGCACCTTTCCGCGCACGGCATCGCCGATTGCGTCCATCACCGGCGTACGGCCGAAACCCTCGATCAGGTCAGCCAGATCCTCGGTCGCGTTGGGGCGGCCGCACGCCTTGGCATGGGCGGCAGCCGCGATCAGCGCTTCGGGGTCGCCCGCCAGATCCAGGATGTCCGCGGCAAGCCGATCGGGCGTGAACAGCGATTGCGGGATCGTGCGCGCGCCGCCTTCGATCGCCATCTCGTGGGCATTGACGGTCTGATGATCGTCCATCGCGCCCGGCAACGGAACGAGGATGGCGGGGCGACCGGCGACCGTCAGTTCCGCGATGGTGGAGGCTCCCGCGCGGGCAATGACGAGATGTGAATGGGCAAGCACTGCAGGCAGATCTTCCAGATAGGTGGTGAGTTCGGCCGTGATGCCGAGTTCCTGGTAGGCGGCGCGAACCGCGTCGATATCCTCGGGCCGGCATTGCTGCACGACATTCAAACGCCGCCTGATAGTCTCGGGCAGAAGACCGAGGCCGGCGGGTACGATGTTCGACAGGATCGTGGCACCCTGGCTGCCGCCGGTAACGAGCAGGTTGAACGGCTTATCATCGTCAAAGGCGGGGAAGCGCTCACGGCCAATTGCCTTGATCTCATCACGAACCGGATTGCCGGTGAGATAGGTCTTGATCGCATATTTCGGCTTGAGCCGCTGGACGGTTGGATAAGCGGTAGCGATCGCATCGACCCGGCCCGCCAACAGCCGATTGACGCGGCCTAACACCGCATTTTGCTCATGCACCGCGGTCGCCGCGCCGCTGTCGAGCGCGGCCAGGAGTGCGGGAAGTGCCGGATAGCCGCCAAAGCCGACAACCGCCGTCGGTCGGAAATCGCGATACAGCCGCCGCGCCATGACACGCCCGGCCTGAACCCCCATCCATGCCTTTATCCAGCCCAGAGGCCCACCCGAAACGCGCCCCGCCGGCATGACATGCGCCTCGATATCCGCGAACAGGCCTGGCACACGCCGCCCCCGTTCGTCGGTGATTAGCGCGACGCGGTGCCCACGACGCGCAAGTTCATGCGCCAGAGCATGCGCCGGAACCATATGGCCACCGGTACCACCGGCCGCGAGAATGAAATGGTGCTGGACCGTCAATGCGCTGTCCCTTGTCCGCCCCAGGTCACGACATAAGGCGAGCGGGTCAGATATGGGTTCTTGCGGGTAAAGGCGAGGAGCAGACCGAAGCCGATCGAAAGCGCGATCATCGACGAACCGCCATAGGAAATGAACGGCAGGGTCATGCCCTTGGATGGGGCAAGATGGACGTTGACGAGCATGTTGATCAGCGCCTGGAGCCCGAATTGCGTCACCAGCCCCGCGCTCGCGAAGAACAGGAAGCGGCTGTCTTCGTGCAACAGGCGCACGAAGGTACGGACCACGATTGCGAGAAAGATCAGCGCGATCGCGACACAGGCGATCAGCCCGAATTCCTCTCCGATCACCGAGAAGATATAGTCGGTATGCGGTTCAGGGAGACCGAACTTCATCGTTCCAGCCCCAGGCCCGGTCCCGATCAGCCCGCCATGGGTAATCGTGCGATAGGCCGAGACCATCTGATAATCGTCGACCTGCTTCGACGCATCCCCAATCTTGAGGAAGGCGTTGATGCGCATCGTCGCGACCGGATAGAAAAGATAGGCCATCACGATCGCGCCGATGCCCGCGCCGCCAAGCGCGCCGAGCCACTTCATCGGCACGCCCGATAACGTCAGGAGTACCAGCCAGACCGATACGAAGATCACCGCCTCGCCGAAATCAGGCTGCTTCATCAGGAAAGCAGCGATCACCGCGAGCAGCACGAAGCTGATTGCGACGACGGGCAGCTTGGCATCCTTTTCCTTCAGGGAAAGCAACCACGCGACCGCGACGACGAATAGGGGCTTGAGGAATTCCGATGGCTGGACCTGGATCGGGCCGATGAAAATCCAGCGTTGCGCGCCGTTGATCTGCGCGCCGCCCATCACGGGCACCATGATCAGCATGAGCATGAACAAGGCCGCCCCCGCGAGCGCCATGCGACGTGCAATAACCTTCGGCAGCATCGATACGCCGATCATCACAGGAACGCCCAGCCCGGTCCACACGAGCTGGCGCCAGAAATAATAGCGCGCGGGCATGATATGCGTAGCATCCGAATAACGCTGCGCGGCTGCCGGCGCAGCTGCCGCGACCGCGATCAAACCGATCCCGATCAGCAAGGTGACGAGCAGCAGCAGAACGCGGTCGATTTCCCAGAACCAGGTGCCGAGCGCGGAGCGGTCGCCGCGCCCGAAGCGTTCCCCACGCCGCCGCGCGAGCGCGCGCCGCCTGAGTTCGGAATGGTCCAACTTGGGTGCCATCGTCGCCATCACCATGCCCCCGCCATCTTGGCTATCCGTTCGTGCTGGGTCCTTCGACCGCCTGCAAGGCAGGCGCTCAGGATAAATTGCGGCCTGTGGCTGCAGTCGACGCACGCTGCCACAGCGCTGGCGAGGCGTCGTTCGACTTTGCTCAGGACGAGCGGAATGTAGGTCATAGTGCCCCCACCGCCGCGCGAAACGCGTCGCCGCGCGCCTCATAATCCTTGAACTGATCGAACGACGCACAGGCCGGCGACAGCATCACCACCTCGCCCGGCTGCGCTGCGGCCGCGGCGTCGTTGACCGCCTGCAGCAATGTCCCGCTCTCGGTCACCGGCTTGCCGGCGAGGCGCAGAATGTTGGCGAACATGGGCCCAGCCTGCCCAATCGTGTAACCCGCGCGGACATGCCCGAAGAACGGGGCGCAATCGTCGAGATCGTCGGTCTTGGGGATGCCCCCGAGGATCCAGTGGATCGCGGGATAGGCTGCCAATGCCGGTGCGGTCGCGGTCGCGTTGGTCGCCTTGCTGTCGTTGACGTAGAGCACGCCAGCCCTCTCGGCGACGCGCTCCATGCGGTGGGGTAGACCGGGATAGGTGCGCAGGCCTTGCTCGATTTGATCTTCCGTCAAGCCGAGCGCCTTGCAGGTCTCGATGGCGCAAGCAGCGTTCTGTGCGTTATGTGGTCCTTGCAGCGCCGGCCAGCACGACTCGTCGGTGACGTCTGTGGCCTTGACCTCAATCACCTTCACGTCACCCCAGCGAAGGCTGGGGTCTCGTGCCAAACGCGTATCGCTTTCCCTCCCGAGATCCCAGCCTTCGCTGGGATGACGCACGGCAGATGCGATGGTTCGGGCCTGCTCGTCGTCGCTCGCGATTACCGCGATATGACCCGACGACTGCATCAGAAACAGGCGCTTCTTCGAAGCTATATAGCCCTCGAACCCATCATACCGATCAAGATGATCCGGCGTGATATTGGTCAGCACCGCGATGTCACAATCGAGGCTGAAGGTCAGGTCGATCTGGTAACTCGACAGTTCCAGCACATAGACACCGCCTTCAGGCAAAGGATTCTGGCTCAGGATCGGCAGCCCGATATTGCCGCCCATCAGGGTCGGCACACCTGCCGTTTCCAGGATATGATGGATCAAGGCGGTCGTGGTCGATTTGCCGTTGGTGCCGGTGATGCCGACCACCTTGTGCGCCGGCAAGCTTGGACGGGCGAGCGCGAACAATTCGATGTCGCCGATCACCGGAACGCCCGCCGCGCGTGCTCGGGCGGCGATCGGGTGGGTGTTGAGCGGGACGCCCGGCGAGACGACGATGCCATCGAAGCCGCTGAGGTCGATCTCAATGGGATCGGCGAGAACCAGATCCTCCCCATGCGCAGCATGGGGAGGGGGACCAGCCGGAGGCTGGTGGAGGGGCAAGTCGTCGGGCAAGACGCCCCCTCCACCACCGCCTACGGCGGCGCCCCCCCTCCCCGCGCTTTGCGCAGGGAGGATTTGATCGCGCGCTTCTTCCCGGCTGTCCCACGCCACCACGTGCGCGCCGCTTGCCAGCAACGCCTCGACCGTCGCGACGCCGGAGCGCGCGAGGCCGAGAACGCCGTAGCGTTTGCCGCGAAAGGCGGGGCTGGTGATCACCGCAATTTGAGCGTCGCGAGACCGATCAGCGCCAGCACGAAGCTGACGATCCAGAAGCGGATCACGACCGTCGGTTCGCTCCAGCCGATCTGCTCGAAATGGTGGTGGATCGGCGCCATCCTGAAAATGCGCTTGCCGGTGCGCTTGTAGAAGAAGACCTGCAGGATCACCGACACCATCTCGACCACGAACAGCCCGCCGACGATCCCCAGGACGATTTCGTGATGGGTCGAGACGGCGATCGCGCCCAACGCGCCACCGAGCGCCAGACTGCCCGTATCACCCATGAAAACCGCGGCGGGAGGCGCATTATACCAGAGGAAGGCCAGGCCTCCACCGATGATCGCGGCGGTCAGCAGCACAAGATCTCCAGCACCCGGGACGTGCGGAATGCCCAGATAATGCGCGAACTTCGCATTGCCGACGAGATAGGCGAAGACGAAGAAGGCAAGGCTGGCGATGATCACCGGCATCGTCGCGAGCCCGTCGAGCCCGTCGGTCAGGTTTACGGCATTACCGAAGGCGACCATCGTGAATGCCGCGAACACTATATAGAGCGGCCCGAGATCGATCACCGGCCCGTTATAGAAGGGCAGATAGAGGTTGGTGCCGTTGCCCGAAACGATGATCCACGCGGCGATTCCGGCGACAACAAACTCCATCAGCAGCCGGACCTTGCCCGACACGCCCTTGTGGCTGCGCTTGGTAACCTTGTCATAATCATCAAGAAAACCGATCGCGCCGAAGCCAAGGGTCACGAGCAGGCACGCC
>DATMIP010000285.1:0-2221 GCA_035554515.1 Sphingomonas sp.
CGCCCCAGCCATGATCCTCCAACGCGACGGCATGCGCCGTCAGCGCGTCCAGGCTGTTATGATCGATGCTCGGCGCATCCCCGCGATGGCCCCCCTCCACCTCGTTCGGAATATACCAAAGAAATTCGGATTTGCGCGCCATCGTTCAGGTCCGCCTGCGTGAAGACAGGGCGCGGGCGCATGCGAGAAACCGATCCGAAAAATCGATTTGCATGGGCCAGCCCCGCCGAATTGCCCAGGGCTCGCGCTAATTCCGATATTTCCTATCAGAAAGATAGGTTATTTGCGGGTCGACGAAGATTTTGTGTGTCGATCGGCGGTGCGGGCTGACCGAGGAAGATATGCCGTCCGCCCGCGCAATCCGCATCTATGTCCTGGATTGCAGCCGGCCGGACAGTCATCGACCAGGGGGAGCGAACCTTGACCCACATCATGACGGCGCGGACCGAAACGACCCAGGCCGAAGCCGCGCGGCGCGCCTTTCGCCTGGGCGAACGCTATCGCGACGCGCTGGATCTGCCGATCGCTTGGAACGAGACGCTCGATACGCTGCTGGCGCATCGATCGGTGCGTTCCTTTTCGCCCGATCCCGTTCCGGCCGGCACGATCGAGCTGCTCGTTGCCGCGGCACAATCGGCCGCCTCCTCGTCGAACCTGCAGCCGTGGAGCGTCGTCGCGATCGAGGATGCCGAACTCAAGGCCCGTCTCGCGGCGCTGGCCGGTGATCAGGAGCATATCGCCCGTGCGCCCCTGTTCCTCGTCTGGCTGATCGATCTTCACCGTCTCGAAAGCATCGGCAAGGCGCGCGGCACGCCGACCGACGGATTGCACTATCTTGAAACGCTGCTGCTGGGCGCGGTCGATACCGCGATCGCCGCCCAGAATGCCGTGGTCGCGCTCGAATCTCTCGGGCTTGGCGCGGTCTATGCCGGCGGTATCCGCAACAAGCCTGTCGAGGTTGCGCGGGAACTTGGCCTGCCGCCCCACGTGGTCGCGTTGGTCGGCCTCGCGATCGGCTTTCCGGATCCTGGCGCGCCGGCTTCGGTCAAGCCGCGCCTGCCGCAGCGCGCAGTCTTGTTCCGGGAACAATATCGGCAGGGTCCCGATCATGCCGCGATCGCCGCCTACGATAGCCGGCTCCGCGGCTTTCAGCGCTCCCAGGGCATGGCGGAACGCGATTGGAGCGAGCAGGCGACGCACCGCGTGCGCGGTGCCGAGACGCTGAGCGGCCGCCACCGCATGCGTGACATCCTGCTCGGTCTCGGATTCGGGCTGAAATAGCTGGACGCTCCCCGTCGGTTGTCCGCGCTGGACCATCGTGGACGTCGAGCGAGGTTATCCGTCTGGATTCTCCAGCTCGACGAGGGTCACTGCTCCGACTTGTCGGGCTCCGGCGCGGGCGCACCCTTGGGCCTCTTCTTCGGGATGGCGGTTGCCGCCTTGCGTTCGCGGATGATCATGTCGAGCGCGGCGATGCGATCGCGTTGGGCCGATCCCACGGGGAGCCCTTTCAGCCGCGCCTCGGCCCAAAGCCGGTTACGCTCGCCCTGAAGTTCCTTGATGGATGGATCGGCCATGGCGGCTCCTTGCCCGGGGCAGTAATCACAGCGGAAATAATACTCAACCGCGCGATTGCCGATGGGGCGGACGATCGGGCGAAGCGGCGCGAGGCCATTGCGGCCCCCATTACCGCGTCTCACCCGAAATGCGCAGGCCAATCGCGAGTCAGGATCACATCCTCCAGGCTCAAAGTGGCACTTTGGTTGGAGCGACGCTCCTGGCCGAGAGCCTAGAGGCCGCCGGGGAACAGGTCCGGCTTGCCGATCGGGACCCCGTGCGCGCGCAGGATCCCGTAGGCGGTCGACAGATGGAAGTGGATGTTGGTGGTCGCGAACGATGCCAGCCACTGGCCCGACGGCAAGGTCGGCTCCAGGCCCTCGACGATCCTGAATGTCAGCGGGACGTCGTCGCGATCCCGGAACTGCTCGGGCGTGAGCGAGGCGAGGTAATGTCTTGCCTGCGCGATCGCATCCTTGAACCCCTGCGCGTCGAGATCGGCACCGATCGCTTCGGGGACGGGCAGGGCCGCGACCCGCGCGGGCCACTGGCAGGCGAAATTGACCAGGATCGTCACCTGGAAGCTGAGCGGCCGCATGTCCTCGATCAGGCGCCAATTCAGCATCTCATGCTCGCTCATCCCCTGGTTCGCGATGTGCTCCAT
>DATMIP010000286.1:0-2734 GCA_035554515.1 Sphingomonas sp.
ACGCATTCCTCCTCGAATCCATGATAGAGATCGCAATCGGGGGAGCGTCGCCGCGCTCCCTGTGGCCCCGCCATATATCAAGCCGGGCGCCGGCGCGAAGCGCCTCACGTGGTACATCGATTCGCACGGACCGGATACTCGCGCGCCGGCGTTCGTGAACGCGGCATCCCGCGCTAGTTCAGGCCTCACGTCCGGCCGCAACCGGAGGCTGAGCGCCCCGGCAATTCTTCTTTCGTTATAGCTCTGAAAATCAACGCTTAATCGCGTGTCCCGGAACGGGCGGCCATTATGATGCGATTGCAACTTTACAGGGGGGGAACCCGACCCTATGTACGCGCTCCGCTGCCCCATGGGACTTCCACCGCAAGGCAGTGTTTTTTTGAACATTTGACCGCAGCTTGGTCTGCGGCATTGGAGGTCCCTTGAATTGCACAAGCATCATAGCGCGCTGGGGCTAGCTGCCGGTCCCGTCAAGACTGCCAACAGCCTTGAAATCGCCAACGGGCACCCGGTCCAGCCGGTTACGCTCATTCGTCCGCACGCCGCCCGGCGCGCCGCCCGCTTCTTCGTCGAGAAGTTTCAGGGGCGCTCGCTCTACGCGGTGAAGGCCAATCCCTCGCCCCAGCTTATCAAGCTGCTGTGGGACAGCGGGATCACGCATTTCGACGTTGCGTCGATTGCGGAGGTTCGCCTTGTCGCCGGTATCGCGCCGCGCGCCACGTTATGCTTCATGCACCCGGTCAAGGCCGAAGAAGCGATCCACGAGGCTTATTTCGATCACGGCGTGCGCACCTTCTCGCTCGATTCGCTCGAGGAGCTCGAGAAGATCATGCGCGCGACCGGCCAGGCGGCCGATCTGACGCTGTGCGTTCGCCTGCGCGTACCATCGGATCACGCCAAACTCAGTCTCGCGTCCAAATTTGGCGCGTCGCCGGAAGAGGCCAAACCGCTTCTGTTCGCCGCCCGCCAGGCAGCCGATGCGCTCGGCATCTGCTTCCATGTGGGCAGCCAGACGATGTCGCCTTCTGCTTATGTGCAGGCATTGAGCCGAGTCCGAAGCGCAATCGTCGATGCAGCGGTGACCGTTGACGTGATCGACGTGGGCGGTGGCTTTCCGTCCATCTATCCCGGGATGGAGCCGGCGCCACTCGAAGCCTATTTCGACGCGATCCATGCGACGTTCGAAGCATTGCCGATCAGCTATTCGGCCGAGCTTTGGGCCGAGCCCGGCCGCGCGCTCTGTGCCGAATATGCAAGTCTGCTCGTACGCGTAGAACGCCGCCGCGGCAGCCAGCTCTACATCAACGACGGTGCCTATGGCGCATTGTTCGATGCCGCGCATGTCGGCTGGCGCTTCCCGGTCGAACTGGTGCGCGAAAACGGCTCGAATGCCAAGGAAATGGCATTCAGCTTCTACGGCCCGACCTGCGACGATATCGACCATATGGCGGGGCCGTTCATGCTTCCCGCCGACATCGTTGCGGGCGATTATATCGAGATCGGCATGCTCGGCGCCTATGGCTGCGCGATGCGCACCGGCTTCAACGGCTTCACCGCCGGCGATACCGTGGTCATGAGCGACGAGCCGATGGCAAGCGCCTATATCGAGGCTCTGCCGGAACGCGCGCGTCCGTCGAACGTCGTCAAGCTGTAACAGCCACGGCTGATTGAGATATGAAGGCCGGGCGGCTAACCCCGCCCGGCTTTCTTTTAGGGTTTCCGCGTCCCCAATAACGACGCCGGCACATTGAATCGGGAGCCTTCCCATGAACGACATGCCCATCAACGACACTCGCAAGGCAGAGCTGCTGTCCACCACGGTCGAGCATATCGATATCCGCAGCTATGATGCGCGGCCGATCATCGACGCCATGGGCAAGATGAGCTTCACCAGCCGCGATCTGGCGCGCGCGACCGGCATCTACAATCAGATGCTGGCGGACAAGGATTGCACCATCTTCCTCGTCATCGCGGGCTCGACTTCGGCGGGCGGCTGCATGGACGCTTATGCCGAGCTCGTGCGCTCGAACATGGTCGACGGCATCATCGCCACCGGGGCCTCGATCGTCGACATGGATTTCTTCGAAGGGCTTGGCCACAAGCATTACCAAGCGCTTGAAATTCCTGATGATGACACGCTGCGCTCGCTGCTGATCGACCGGATTTACGACACCTATATCGACGAGGAAGAGCTCCAGCACGTCGACCACACGATCTTCGAGATCGCGGAGACGCTCGAGCCCAAGGCCTATTCGTCGCGCGCCTTCATCCGCGAGATGGGCAAGTATCTGGTCGAGCATGGCAAGAAGGAGAACAGCCTGGTCAAGCTCGCCTACGAGCATGACGTGCCGATCTTCTGCCCGGCCTTCACCGACTCCTCGGCCGGCTTCGGCCTCGTCAAGCATCAGGTCGACGCGATGAAGGCGGGCAAGCCGTACCTCACGATCGACTCGATCGCCGACTTCCGCGAACTGACTGACATCAAGATCAAGGCGGGCGTCACCGGACTGCTGATGATCGGCGGCGGCGTGCCCAAGAATTTCGTGCAGGACACGGTCGTTTGCGCCGAAATCCTCGGTCATGACGATGTCGAAGTGCACAAATATGCGGTGCAGATCACCGTGGCCGATGTGCGCGACGGTGCCTGCTCCTCCTCGACGCTGCAGGAAGCGGCAAGCTGGGGCAAGGTGAATACGGGCATCGAGCAGATGGTGTTCGCGGAGGCCGGCTCGGT
>DATMIP010000287.1:0-4533 GCA_035554515.1 Sphingomonas sp.
TGGACGAGATCATCGTCACCGCGGAACGCCGCCAGCAGAGCGTGCAGACCATTCCGATCGCCGTATCGGCGATTTCCGGCGCCGCGCTCGCGAAGGACAATGTCGTCCAGGTCAACGATCTGCAGCGCGTCACACCGTCGCTGACCGTTCAAGACGCCGGCATCACGAAATTCATCAACATCCGCGGCGTCGGGCTCAACGGTTCCGCGCCCGGTCTGTCGAGCGGCGTTTCCTACCATATCGACGGCTTGTTCACACGCGAGCTCGGCCTTTCGACCCCCTATTACGACATTGAGCGGATCGAGGTGCTGCGCGGTCCGCAGGGTACGCTGGCGGGCCAGAACGCAACCGGCGGCGCGATCTTCGTGGTCACCAAGACCCCCGATCTTGGCGAGGTGTCGGGTGCCGGGGCGATTTCCTACGCCAGCTATGACCACGTCACGGCGGATGCCGCGCTCAACCTGCCAGCCGGCGAGATGGTCGCGCTGCGCGTCGCGGGCTATTATGAAAGCCGCGACAGCTTCTTCGATAATTATCTGACCGGAAGCACGACGAAGTCGAACTTCCAGCCAGGCAACCTCGAACGCTTCGCCTTGCGCGGATCGCTGCTGTTCAAGCCGACCGACACGCTCAGCGTCATGCTCCGCGGAGAGCATGTCGATCAGAAGTCCGATGGCTTTGCCCAGCGCAATCTTGCGCTCAATCCGACGCAGCCCTGGCGGCTGAACTATAATACGCCGTCCCGCGCCAACATCACGTCGACCCGCGTCAGCGGCGAGATCAAATGGGATATTGCCGACGCGGTTCAGCTTCGCTCGCTGACCGGCTTCCAGAAATACAAGCTGGATATCATCTATGCCACGGACGGCGCGCCGGCGACGGCGCTACCCTCGGCGCACAATATCTCGCAGCCGGTCTTCTCGCAGGAATTCAACCTCGTTTCGATCAACAAGTCGCCGTTTCAATAGGTGCTCGGTGCCTATTACTCGGAGATCACCGATGCCAGCCGCGCGCAATTCGCGCCGGTCCCGGATGCGCCGGTGCTGGTCAAGGGCAATCCCCGTAACACCAACAAGGCCGTGTTCGGCCAGGCGACCTACAAATTCGGCGACGTGGTCGAACTGGTCGCCGGCATCCGCTACAACAAGGATCGCGGCTGGGATCAGCCAACGACCTTCATCGCGGGCAACCCGCTGCCGCTGGGCCCCGTCAAGCTCGCCGAGACCTCGGCGACGACCGGCAAGCTCGGCGTCAACCTCTACCTGGACGACGACAACTTCGTTTATGCGGTGGCGTCGAAGGGCTATCGCGCGGGCGGCACGAACCTGGCCGGACCGAACTTCGGCGCCGAAACGATCCACAATTACGAAGCAGGCTACAAGGCGACGCTGCTCGACCGGCACCTGCGCCTCCAGCTCAGTGGCTTCTACAATCGATACTCCGATGTCCAGCTGAGCTTCATCGATCCGGTAAGCCACCTGACCACCGTGCAGAACGGCAATGCCGCAACGGTGAAAGGATTCGAGGCACAGGGGCAACTGACCTTTGGCGGCTTGCGGGCATATGGCAACCTCTCGCTGCTCGACACCGAGCTGGGCGCGGCGGTGATCTCCGACAACGCCGGCAACCCGGTTCAGGTCAGCGGCCATCGCCTGCCGCTCGCACCGAACTTCGTGGCATCGGTCGGAGCGGAGTATGAGTTCCCGGTCGGCGACGAAGCGTCGCTCACGCCACGCGTCCAGTTCTCGCACATGGGCGGGCAATACGCCTCGGCAATCCAGTCCCCGGCGGATCTGCTGCCCGCCTACGACCTGCTCAATGCGAGCCTGACGCTCGAGCTGAAACAGTTCCAGATCATGGCTTTTGTCAACAACCTGACCGACGAATTGTATCTCACAGGCGCCGAGGGCGTCACCAACTTCCTCGGCGCGCGGCGTCAATATGGCGTGAAGGCTTCGGTGAAGTTCTGAAAGTGAACGGGCGCGGCAGGAGCCACTCGACGACAGCGGTTCCTGCCGCAACTTCTCATGGGTTGGGACGGGCGCTGCCGGGCCTGGGCCTCGGCGTGGTCCTGCTTGCGCTGTCCGCCTGCCACGTCTCCGGAGCCGGCCCGCTGCCCTGCTCCGGCTGTGCGCCAGCCTATCGGGATCTCAATCGCAACGGTGCCAGGGACGCCTATGAGGATGCCGCGCTGACCCCGGCGTTGCGAGCCCGCGACCTGCTCGATCGCATGACCCTGGAGGAAAAGGTCGGGCAGCTGGTTCACGGCACCCTGCCTGGTCTTGGCAGCCCGATGGGGGCGTCCAGTGCCGGCTATGATCTGGCATCCGCACGGCGGCTGATCGCCGATCGCCATATTTCGAGTTTCATCACGCGCTTGTCGATGTCGCCTCGCGAATTCGCGGAGCAGAATAATGCGGTCCAGCGCATCGCCGCATCGACGCGGCTCGGGATTCCGCTGACGATCAGCACCGATCCGCGAAACCACTTTCAGGCAACATTGGGGGCGAGTTCGGCAGCCGGGCGATTCTCGTTATGGCCAGAGCCGCTCGGGTTCGGCGCGCTCGGCGATCCGGAGCGGGTTCGGCGGTTCGCCTCGATCGTCCGCCGTGAATATCGGGCGGTCGGCATCGGCATGGCCCTTTCCCCCCAGGCGGACCTCGCCACGGAGCCGAGATGGCCCCGCATCAGCGGAACGTTCGGCGCCGATGCGGTTTCGGTCTCCCGGATGGTCGGCGCCTATGTCGAGGGGATGCAGGCTACTCCCTCCGGGGTCAGCCGCAACGGCGTCGCGGTCGTGGTGAAGCACTGGATTGGCTATGGCGCAGCGCGCGACGGTTTCGACGGCCACAATCATTATGGCCGCGACCTCATGCACTCCAACGATACGCTGCTCCAGCACAAGGCAGCTTTCGCCGGTGCGTTTCGTGCCCGTGTCGCGGCGGTCATGCCAACCTATGGAATCATCCGCAACGTAACACACGAGGGCGAACCGCTGGCGCCGGTAGGGGCCGGCTTCAATCGCGTGGTGCTCGGACCCATGCTGCGCGAAGAAGCGAAGTTCGATGGCCTCGTGATCTCCGATTGGGGAATCGCCAGGGACTGCCCGAAGGCCTGCCGGGCGCCCGACCCCCGCAATCCGCAGACACCGGCCACGATCGGCATGCCGTGGGGCCTCGAAGGCCTGTCATCCGAGGATCGAATTGCGGTGGCGATCAGCGCCGGCGTCGATCAGCTGGGCGGCGAGGATGATCCCGCCCCGATCCTGTCGGCGGTCAGGCAAGGCAAGATCGCGCCGGCGCGGATCGACGAGGCGGTGCTGCATGTGCTGGTTGTGAAGTTCAGGCTCGGTCTGTTCGACAACCCCTATGCCGATCCGGATGCCGCCGAGCATATCGTCGGCAATCCGGCGTTTCTGCGCGCCGGCCTTGAGGCGCAGCGCGATGCCATGGTGCTGCTCGAAAATCGGAACGCACTGCTGCCGTTGCGCGGACGGGGCAAGAAGATGTGGGCGTTCGGCGTGGCTCTGGATGCCGTGAAAGCCGCCGGATTCAAACCGGTCGATACGATCGGGCTGGCCGATGTCGCGATCATCCGGATGAAGACCCCGTCTGACCTGCTGCATCCGCACCACTTCTTCGGACGTTTCCAGGCCGAAGGAAGGCTCGATTTCCGCGACGGGGATCCGGGCTATGACGCCCTGAAGCGCGTCGAGGGAAAGCTGCCGGTGATCGTCGCCATCGACATGGACCGGCCGGCAATCCTCGCCAATGTCGCACCGAAAGCGACCGGCCTGATCGCCGTGTTCGGCGCCAGCGATGCCGCATTGCTCGACGTGATTTCGGGCCGGGCAACGGCGAAGGGACGTCTGCCGCTCAACCTGCCGTCGGCGACGGACAGCGTCGCCCGGCAGCATCCGGCAGTCGGCGACGATGACGAATTGCCGCTATATCGGCGCGGCTACGGGCTCTCCGCAAGCGGGCGATGATCCGCCGCTTCCGCCGTTCGCGCGGGACGGTCGGTCGGTCGGTCGGTCGCCAGGACCAGCAGGATGGCCAGAATGTCGATCAGGATGAACGCGACATAGGCAGCGCTCAAACCGCCCGACATGCTGATCGCGATCCCCATGATCGGAAAGGCGAGCGTCCTGACGATGATCGACATCGGCATGATCACGCGGTAGGCCGAAGCGAACCCGGCCTGACCATAAGCGGTGCCCACCATCGAGGTGATCAGGCTCTTGATGCCGCCCAGACACAGCCCGACGAGCAGGATGGCAAGCAGCACCAAGAGCTTGTTCTGATCCGCGAAGATGAGGATCAGCAGGGTCAGGATATAGACCAGCCCATAGGCAATGCTTGCCAGGCGCGTGCCGATGCGTTGGTCCAGATAGCCCCAGACGAGGCTGCCGGGCAGCGCGCACAGGGCCGCGGCCGAAAGATGGCCGATGGCTTCGGGCTGGCTGTATCCCATCTCGACGAGGCGCGGCACGAGCTGGACCACGATTCCGACGGTGACCAGCCACAGGCAACC
>DATMIP010000288.1:0-8730 GCA_035554515.1 Sphingomonas sp.
GAGGGGCTCGGCAACCAGTTCCTGGGCAATATCCGCGAATGCGACGCGATCATTCATGTGCTGCGCTGCTTCGAAGGCGAGGTGACGCATGTCGAAGGCAAAGTCGATCCGATCGCCGATGCCGAGACGGTCGAGACCGAACTCATGCTCGCCGATCTGGAATCGCTCGAAAAGCGCGTTCCCAACCTCCTCAAGAAAGCCCAGCAGGGCGACAAGGAAGCCAGGGCGGCTGGTTCGGTGCTCGGCGAGGCGCTCGCTTTGCTGCGCGAAGGCAGGCCGGCGCGCCTGACCACGCCCAAGGATGACGACGAGAAGCGCCTGTTCGAACAGGCGCAGTTGCTGACCGCCAAGCCGGTCCTTTACGTCTGCAACGTCGACGAAGGTTCCGCCGCCGAGGGCAATACGCTGTCGGCCCGCGTGTTCGAAAAGGCCCAGGCCGAGAATGCAGGCGCGGTCGTCGTCTCCGCCGCGATCGAGGCCGAGATCGTGACGCTCGAACCCGCCGACCGCGCGGAATTCCTGTCCGATCTCGGCCTGCACGAAACCGGCCTCGCCCGTGTCATCCGCGCGGGCTACGAACTGCTCCACCTGCTCACCTTCTTCACCGTCGGCCCGAAGGAAGCGCGCGCCTGGACGATCGAAAAGGGCTCGAAAGCGCCCCAGGCCGCGGGCGCGATCCACAGCGATTTCGAACGCGGCTTCATCCGCGCCGAAACCATCGCGTTCGACGATTATGTGGCCTTCAAGGGCGAGGCCGGCGCCCGCGAGGCGGGCAAGCTGCGCTCCGAAGGCAAGGATTATGTCGTCCACGACGGCGACGTCCTGCTCTTCCGCTTCAACGTCTGAGGCTTTGCGTCGACTTCCTCTCGTCACATCGCTGGGGCATCGAAAGGGTGATGAGGCTCTCGCTTGGATTGCTTGCGGCGTTGTTCGCTGTTGTCGCCGCCCCCGCATTCTCCGCGGAGACGCAGCCGCCCGTCACCATCCTTGTTTCGATCGACGCCTTCCGCGCCGATTATGCACAGCGCGGCCTCACGCCGAATCTCGCAGCCTTGGCGAGGGACGGAATCAGTGCCGTGATGCGTCCGTCCTTCCCCACCAAGACCTATCCGAACCATTATGCCATCGTCACGGGGCTGCGTCCCGATCGCAACGGGATCGTCGGCAACAGGATCGAGGATGCCGCACGCCCCGGCGAGATATTCACTACGAAGAACGACGCCGACGCTTTCTGGTGGGCCGAAGCCGAGCCTATCTGGACTGCGGTCGAGAAGGCCGGTCAACGCAGTGCGATCATGTTCTGGCCGGGGTCGCGCGCTGCATTTGATGGCATCCGCCCGCGCGATTGGGGGGTCTATGACGAAAATATCACCAGCGCCCAGCGCGTGGATGCGGTGGTCGACTGGCTCCGGCGGCCCGTATCGACCAGGCCGCGTTTCATCGCGCTCTATCTCGATCGCGTCGACAAGGCCGGCCATCGTTTCGGCCCGGCTTCGCCCGAGCTCGACGCCGCGCTCATCGAGGTCGACCAACAGCTCGGCCGCCTGCGCGGAGCGCTCGCGGCGATGCACCTCCCGGCAAACCTGATCGTCGTCTCCGATCACGGCATGGCCGCGATCTCGCCCGACAGGGTCTTGCGGCTTTCTGCCATCGCCGATCCGGCGGATTATCATGTCGTGGAAGACGGTTCGATTGCCACGCTCGATCCGTTGCCCGGCCGCGATGCGGCGCTCGCCGCCAGTCTGCTCAAACCGCACGCGCACGTCGCCTGTTACCGCAAGGCCGATCTGCCCGAGCATTTGCATTATGGCCGCAACCCGCGTGTCACGGCCTTCGTCTGCCTCGCCGATGTCGGCTGGATGCTGATGGACGTCATCCCCAAATGGGGCCTCGACCGGGGTACCCACGGATACGACAATCGGGCGCCCGAAATGCAGGCCTATTTCGCCGCGGCCGGCCCCGACATTCGCCGGGCGGGGCACTTGCCGCCCTTCGACAATGTCGATCTCTATCCGTTGCTGCGCCGGTTGGTCGGGCTTCCGCCCAAAGCTGCTATCGACGGGAGCATCGCGCCATTTACGAAAGCCCTGAAGTCACGCTGATCCAGTGCGCCGTGCGGACTGTCAGCGTCGCTCCTTGGTGGCGGCGAAACGGATATCGGGGAAGCGGCTGCTGACATAGTTCAGCTCCCAACTGTCCTTGGCCATGAATACCGGCGCCCCGTCGCGATCACCGGCCATCGCGGCGCGGTGCTCGCCGATGAAGCTGTCGAGCGCCTTGGCATCGTCCGATGTCACCCAGCGCGCCGTATCCCATGGGCTGGGTTCGAACCCGGCGTCGACCTTATATTCGGCCTGCAGGCGGCTGATCAGCACGTCGAGCTGAAGCTGCCCGACTACGCCGACGATCCAGTTCGATCCGATCTGCGGGTGGAACACCTGCATGATCCCTTCCTCCGCCATGTCGTTCAAGGCATTGCGGAGCTGCTTGGTCTTGGTCGGATCGGCGAGCCGCACGCGGCGCAGGATTTCGGGCGCGAAATTGGGGATGCCGGTGAATCGCAGCGTCTCGCCTTCGGTCAGCGTATCACCGACGCGGAGCGTGCCGTGATTGGGGATGCCGATGATGTCGCCGGGAAAGGCCTCTTCCGCCAGCTCGCGTTCGCGCGCGAAGAACAGGATCGGCGAATGAACCGCAATCGTCTTGCCGGTGCCGACCTGCGACAGCTTCATCCCTCTGCGGAACCTGCCGGCACACAGTCGCATGAACGCGACACGGTCGCGATGCTGCGGGTTCATGTTGGCCTGCACCTTGAACACGAAGCCCGAAACCTGCGTCTCGTCGGGCCGGACCTCGCGCGGCTCGGCCGGCTGCGGGCGCGGCGCGGGCGCGAATTGGGCCAGCGCCTCGATCAGCTGCTCGACGCCGAAATCCTTGAGCGCCGATCCGAAATAGACCGGCGTCAGATCGCCCGCGCAATAAGCCGCCTTGTTGAACGGCGCATAACCACCGACCGCCAGCTCGGCCTCCTCGCGCAACAGCGCCACGCCATCCGCCGAAATCAACCGGTCGAGATCGCTATCGTCGAGCCCGCCGACGGGGACGCTGTCCCCCTCGAAGGCGCCCGTCGCATCGTCAGCGGGGCGATGCAGCACGTTCCGGGCGAGATCGTAAATCCCTTCAAACGTACCGCCCATACCGACAGGCCAGCTCATGGGAGTGACGTCGAGCGCAAGCGCATCGGCCACCTCGTCCAGCAACGCGAATGGCGCGCGGCCTTCGCGGTCGACCTTGTTGATGAAGGTGATGATCGGGACGTTGCGGAGCCGGCAGACCTCGAACAACTTCCGCGTCTGCGCCTCGATGCCGCGCGCCGCGTCGATCACCATCACCGCCGAATCGACCGCAGTCAGGGTGCGGTACGTGTCTTCGGAGAAATCTTCGTGCCCCGGCGTGTCGAGCAGGTTGAAGGTGATACCCTCGCGTTCGAACGTCATCACCGAAGAGGTGACCGATATGCCGCGCTGCTGTTCGATCTTCATCCAGTCTGATCGGGCGCGGCGCTGCTGGCCGCGTGCGCGTACCTCGCCCGCGGCGTGGATCGCGCCGCCGAACAGCAGCAACTTTTCGGTGAGCGTCGTCTTGCCCGCGTCGGGGTGGGAAATGATCGCGAACGTGCGCCGCTCATTCTGTTCCGGAAATGCCATGATCGCGCGGGACTAGCAGAGGGGGGCGGGGGCGTCACCTGCGCGCCGGCAGGAACAAGCCGACACGCCCGTCCGTTATGCTATGTCATTGCAAAGAGGATATTTCCGATGGGCGAGCTCACCGACAAGATCAAAGGGGTCTCCAACCAGATTGCCGGCAAGGCCAAGCAGGCAGCGGGCGATGCCGCCGACCGGCCCGATATACAGGCCGAAGGGGAGGCGCAGGACCTTGAGGGACAGAGTCAGAATCTGAAAGGCACGGTCAAGGGCCTGTTCGGCGACAAGATCTAGCGAGAAGCCCGACCCTCGTCCCGCCTCACGCGGAGGCGGGGGTGCCAAAACAGGCCAGCATAACCACGTAAGAAGCAATTGGCGGAGCATGCCCGGCCTGCCACAGGCAGCGCATGCTCCGACGCCTGATTCTCGATCCGTTCCTGCTCTTCCTCATCGGCACTATCCTGCTGGCGAGCACGCTCCCGGCGAGGAATGGATTCGCGGATGTCGTTGGCTGGCTATCGATCGTCACGATCGTGCTGCTTTTCTTTTTCCATGGGGCGAAGCTGCCGCGCGAGCAGGTGATCGCCGGGCTGACTCACTGGCGACTCCATCTGGTCATACTCGGCTCCACCTTCTTCTTTTTCCCCGTGCTCGGCTTCGTCGGCGTCCGGACATTCCCGACCTTGCTGCCGCACGATCTGTGGCTCGGCATGCTCTTCCTCTGCGCGCTTCCGTCGACGGTCCAGTCGGCGATCGCCTTCGTCTCGATGGCACGGGGCAATGTGCCCGCCGCCATTGCTAGCGCGTCCGCCAGCCAGATGCTGGGTATCGTGCTGACTCCGTTGCTGATGGGCCTCCTTGCCGGCGCGCATGGCGCGGGCGCCGGCTTGCAAGGCATCGGCAAGATCGCGGCGCAGATATTGCTTCCTTTCGTGGCCGGACATTTGCTGCGCCCCTGGATCGGGCATTGGGTCGCGCGCCACAAGAAGCTCATCGGGCTCACCGATCGATCGACGATCATCATCGCGGTCTACGGCGCTTTCTCCGCCGCCGTCATTGAGGGGTTGTGGCACAGGCTTCCGCCCGAGACGCTCGCGCTGCTGTTCGCGATCAACGCGGTGCTGCTGGCGATCGCGCTCGGCTTCACCTGGGTGTTGGGCCGGGCGCTCGGCTTCGATCGCGAGGATCGGATCGCAATCCTGTTCTGCGGCACCAAGAAAAGCCTGCTCCAGGGCGTGCCGATGGCGAAAGTGCTGTTCCCCGGCCCGCAAACCGGGGTGATCCTCCTGCCGATCATGCTGTTCCATCAGATGCAGCTGATGGCCTGCGCCTTCATCGCGCGGCGCTATGCGGACCGGAAAGCGGACGACTGAAGCACGCTCCCTCTTCCCTGAGAACAGAGAAATTTTTGCGTTTTTGGGCGATTAACAGGGCGATTTTACGTGATAACAGATGGTTTTGCATGGCGAACAGGTGCGCTACAGCGCGCCAATCCGATGCGGTTCGGACCGCGAACAAGAGGGCGGGGATGAGCGAAGACATGACCTATCCGGTGCCGGCCGACTGGGCGAACTCCGCCAGGATCGATGCCGCGCGCTACCATGAAATGTATGCACGCTCGCTCGCCGACCCGACCGGCTTCTGGCTGGAACAGGCGAAGCGGCTCGACTGGACCAGCTTCCCGACCAAGGCGGACCAAAGCAGTTTCGCCAGGGACGATTTCGGCGTGCGCTGGTTCGCCGACGGCGCGCTCAATATCGCCGCCAATTGCCTCGACCGCCACCTCGCCGAGCGTGGCGATGCGATTGCCATCATCTGGGAGCCGGACCTGCCGTCCGAGGCGCCGCGCCATATCAGCTATCGCTTACTCCATGCCGAAGTGTGCCGTTTCGCCAACGTGCTGAAGGCGCAGGGTGTCGCGAAGGGCGATCGCGTTACGATCTATCTGCCGATGATTCCCGAGGCGGCGGTCGCCTTGCTCGCCTGCGCGCGGATCGGGGCGATCCATTCGGTCGTGTTCGGCGGCTTCTCGCCCGACGCGCTCGCGGGGCGGATCGAGGATTGCGGATCGACCGTGGTGATCACCGCCGACGAAGGCCGCCGCGGCGGCAAGGCGGTTTCGCTCAAGAAGAATGTCGACGCCGCCGCCGATCGCTGCACGATCGAAAGGGTGATCGTGGTGCGCGCCACGGGCGGTGCGGTCGAGATGAAAGCCCGCCGCGACATTTGGTATGACGAGGAGATGGCGGGGGCATCCGCGGACTGCCCGCCTGAGCCAATGAACGCCGAAGACCCGCTATTCGTGCTCTACACGTCGGGATCGACCGGCAAGCCCAAGGGGGTGATGCATACCAGCGGCGGCTATCTGCTGTGGGCGAGCCTGACCCACGAACTCGTGTTCGATTACCGCCCGGGGCAGATTTATTGGTGCGCGGCCGACATCGGCTGGGTCACCGGCCACAGCTATATCGTCTACGGCCCGCTCGCGAACGGCGCGACCACATTGATGTTCGAAGGCGTGCCCAACTGGCCCGACGCCAGCCGCATCTGGCAGGTGGTCGATCGCCACCAGGTCGAGATTCTCTACACCGCGCCGACCGCCTTGCGCGCGCTTATGCGCGAGGGCGACGATTTCGTCGCCGGCACCAGCCGCAAATCGCTGCGCATTCTGGGTTCGGTCGGCGAGCCGATCAATCCCGAGGCCTGGCGCTGGTATCATGATGTCGTTGGCGAGGGCCGCTGCCCGATCATGGACACGTGGTGGCAGACCGAGACGGGCGGCCACATGATCACACCGCTGCCGGGCGCGATTCCACTCAAGGCCGGTTCCGCGACCAAGCCCTTCTTCGGGGTAGAGCCGCAACTGCTCGACAATGACGGCAAGGTGCTCGACGGTCCGGCCGCCGGCAACCTCGTGATCGCGCGCAGCTGGCCAGGCCAGATGCGCGGCGTATGGGGGAATCGCGATCGCTTCTTCCAGACCTATTTCTCGCATTTCCCCGGCTTCTATACGACCGGCGACGGCGCGCGTCGCGATGCCGACGGCTATTGGTGGATCACCGGCCGCGTCGACGACGTCATCAACGTCTCCGGCCACCGCATGGGCACGGCCGAGGTCGAGAGCGCGCTCGTGCTCCACGCCAAGGTCGCCGAAGCCGCGGTTGTCGGCTTCCCGCACGATATCAAGGGGCAGGGCATCTATGCGTATGTCACGCTCAATGCGGGCGAGGAGCCAAGCGACGCGTTGCGTAAGGATCTGACCCAGTGGGTCCGCACAGAGATCGGCCCGATCGCGACCCCCGATGCAATCCAGTTCGCGCCAGGCCTGCCCAAGACACGCTCGGGCAAGATCATGCGCCGCATCCTGCGCAAGGTCGCCGAGGGCGATGTGTCGGCCTTGGGCGATACGTCCACGCTCGCCGACCCGAGCGTGGTCGACGATCTGATCAGGAACCGGGTGGGTTAGGTCAGTCCCAGAACAGTCACCCCAGCGAAGGGCGAAGGCTGGGGTCTCGGGAGGCGGAAGCGCCGTACGCGGCGACGGAGTTCCCACCGCCTAAGATCCGGCTTTCGCCGGCATGACGTTTTGGGGCCGGCGTTTCCGGCGGAGAAGTCTGAAATCAGCCTTCGAGCTGACGCAGCAACAATCGCACGTCCGCGTCGATTTCGGCGTCCTTGACGCGCAAGGCCTCGATCGTGCGGACGGCATGGATCACCGTGGTGTGATCGCGCCCGCCGAAGCGGCGGCCTATCTCGGGCAGCGAACGCTGCGTCAGCTGCTTGGCGAGATACATCGCGATCTGGCGCGGACGGGCGACCTCGCGCGCGCGCCGCGCAGAGCCCATTTCGGTCTGGCGAATGCGGAAATGCTCGCACACCTTGCGCTGAATCTCGTCGATCGAGACACGACGCTGGCTGGCGCGAAGCTGCTCGACAAGCGCCTCCTGCGCGAATTCGAGGTCGATCGCACGATTGTTGAGCGTGGCGAATGCGATGACGCGGTTGAGTGCGCCTTCAAGTTCGCGAATCGACGCGCTGATCCGCTTGGCGAGGAACAAGGCGACCTCGTCGGGTACGGTACCAGCGGGCAACGCCTCGAGCTTTTTGACGATGATATTGTACCTGAGCTCGAAATCGGCGGGGTTGATATCCGCCACCAGGCCCCAGGACAGGCGCGACAGGATGCGGCTTTCGATCCCGTCGAGATTCTGCGGAGACCGATCGGCGCTGATCACCAGGCGGCGGCCGGCGGAGATCAGCTCGTTCATCGTGTGGAAGAATTCTTCCTGGGTCGAATCCTTGCCGGCAATGAACTGGACGTCGTCGATCAGCAGCACATCGGCCGCACGCAAGCGCTGCTTGAAGCTGTGCGTATCCTTGGCGCGCAATGCCGACACGAATTCGAACATGAACTTCTCGGCCGACATGTAGAGGATCTGTGCGTCCGGATGGCGGATCCGATATTCCTGGCCGATGGCATGCATCAAATGGGTCTTGCCGAGACCCGTGCCGCCATGGAGGAAGAGCGGGTTGAAGCCGAGCTTGCCGCCCTCCGCGAGCGTGCGCGCGGCATTATAGGCCAGCTCATTGGCCTTGCCGACGACGAAGCTGTCGAAGCTGTAGCGCGGATCGAGCACGGTGCCCTTGGCGATCGTCGGGCGCGCTGCCTGGATCTCCGGCTCGGGCGAGGGAGCGTCAATCGCGGCGCGCGCGGGCGCATCGGCATCGGCTTCGATCACGACGTGGCGTACCTGCGGCAGCATTGCCCGCCAGGCGGCGCTGATCTGTTCGGCGAAATGATTCTGGACCCAGGTGGCCATGAAGGCGGACGGGGCGGCCAGGCGCACCTCGCCCGAATCGGCGTCGCAAGCGGCGAGCTTGAGCGGCTTCAACCAGCCGTCGAAGATGCGCTCGCCGCAGCTCTTGCGCAGGCTCGTGCGGATGCTGTCCCAGGCCGCCTCGACCGGAAGTTGTCCCGCATTGCACCCTGCATCAACGATCTGCTCCACGCACACCTCTCCGATCG
>DATMIP010000289.1:0-4422 GCA_035554515.1 Sphingomonas sp.
GCACCAGCCATGCACGCACCGCTTCCGGCCGTTCGCCTGCCGCGATGCGCTGGCGGATCAATGCGCGCATATCGCCCGCCAGCTCGGCATTGCTGTCGGCGATCGACTGGCCCTGGCATACGATGCAGCGGACCGTCTCCATCAACGCTTTTGCATCTGCCTCGGCGCGCGGGTCCGGTAGCTGAGTGTCCGCAAGCGGCGCCGACGGCAACTCGCTGTCGGCAAATACCGGCGTCGCTATCAGGGCCAGGGCGAAAAATGCCCGCCTCACCGCGCATCCCTCACCGCCGCAATGACGCCCGCAACATCCTGCGGGTTGATCGGACCGATCGTCTGCTGCCGGATATTGCCCTTGCCATCGACGACGAAGCTTTCCGGCACACCCGAAGACCCCAGCGCCATCTGCACCCGGCTCATCGAATCGGATCCGATCGCCCGGAACGGATTGCCATGGCGCGCCAGGAAGCGCGCCACCGCTTCGGGCCGGTCGCGCACCGCGATGCCGACGACGGGTACGCCCGCATCAGCGATTGCCTTCAATTGCGGCGCCTCGGCGATGCACGGTACGCACCAGCTCGCGAAGATGTTCACCAGATGCGGCTCGCCGGTGGTGAGGTCCGTGTTCGACAGGCCGGGAACCCCGGCGGTGGCGGGTGGAAGTTTGAACGCCGGTACCGACACGCCTATCATTTTGGACGTGATGTTCGTGTCATTGGGCTTGGCGAGCCCGTAGGTCAGCGCTGATCCCAGCAGGACGAAGGCGATCAGCGGCAGCCATTTCAATCTCTCGCTCATATCCAAACCTCCCGCACGCGCCCTCGCCGGATCCGCCCGAGCAGCGCCAGCACGCCCCCGATCGCGATCAGCCCGCCGCCGCCCCAGATCAACGTGACGAACGGCTTCCACCACAGCCGCAACTGCCAGCGCCCGTCGGCCGTCTGCTTGCCGAGCACGGTATAAAGCTGGCCGTCCAACGTGGTGTCGATCGCCGTCTCGCTCGTCTCCGTGGGGGGCGACCAATAAGCGCGCGCTTGCGGATGCAGGATAAGCGGCGCGCGCGAACCGCGTTGTGCCTCCAGCGTCGCCTCCAGCGCCTCCCAGTTCGGCCCGAAGGTCGGAGCGATCGCCACGAAACGTATCCGGTACGGGCCTACCGGAACCATCTCCCCCACGCCCGCGGCGACCAGCTTCTCCACCGTGAAACTGCGGTCGCACGCCATCCCCGCAAGGCTGACGGCAATTCCGAAATGAGCGAGCACCATGCCCCACACGAATAACGGCGTGCGCCGCAGATTACGCCTCCACAAGGGCGCGAGACTGGCGACGCCAAGGCCAATCGCCAGCGCCAGCCCGAGCAGTGGCAGCAGATGCATCGCGGGGTTGGAAAGTTTCACCGCCACAACGGCAGCCAGCGTCACGGCTGCCGCCGGTGCCGCCCGTCGCAGCATCTTGCCCATATCGTCCCGACGCCAACGCAGCAGCGGACCGACCCCCATCAGCGCGACCAGGATCAACGTCAGCGGCCCGGCGGCACTATTGAAATAGGGCGGTCCGATCGAGAGCCTGGCTCCCGTCATCCCCTCCACGATCAGCGGATAGAGCGTCCCGACCAGCACGATACCGAGGATCGCCGACAGGAGCAGATTGTTGCCGACGAGGGCGGCCTCACGGCTGACGAGATCGAAGCGTGAGCCCTCCCGCACTGACCCGATCCGCGCGCCGAACAGCGCCAGCGCCCCTCCGATGTAGAGGAACAGCAACACCAGCAGAAACGTGCCGCGGCTGGGATCCACCGCAAAGGCATGGACGCTGGTCAAGATTCCCGAACGCACCAGGAAGGTGCCGACCATGCTCATTGAGAAGGCGACCACCGCCAGCATCACGGTCCAGGCGCGCAACCCATCGCGCGTCGCCAGCACCGTGACCGAATGAAGGAGCGCGGTAGCAGCGAGCCACGGCATCAGCGAGGCATTCTCGACCGGATCCCAGAACCACCAGCCGCCCCAGCCGAGTTCGTAATAGGCCCAATAGCTGCCGGCGGTGATGCCCAGCGTCAGGAAAATCCAAGCGCCGAGCACCCATGGCCGCATCGCCAATGCGAAGGCCCGGCCGACATCGCGCGTCACCAGCGCTCCGATCGCGAAGGAGAAGGCTACCGACAGCCCGACATAGCCGAGGTAGAGCGTCGGAGGGTGGAAGGCGAGGCCGGGATCCTGCAGCAGGGGGTTGAGCCCCTGCCCTTCGATCGGCGCCGGATTGATGCGCGCGAACGGGTTCGAAGCGAATAACAGGAAAGCGTAGAAACCGAGCCCGATCACCGCCTGCCCGCCGAGCGTCGCGATCAGGGTTCGCTCTTCCAGCCGCCGCTCGAGCAAGGCCACCGCCGCGCCCGCCACGCCCAGGATCGTCACCCACATCAGCATCGAGCCTTCGTGATTCCCCCACGTCGCGGCGAAGCGATAGAGCAGGGGTTTCTCGCTATGGTCGTTCTGCGCGACGAGCAGCACCGACAGGTCGACGCGTACGAACAGCCAGATCAGCAAGGCGAAAGCGAGCGCGGTGAGTATTGCCTGCGCGACCGCTACCGGCCGCACCAGCGCGGCCAATGTCGCCTCCCCGCGCACGCCGGAAACGGCCAGGACCAGCTGCAGCGCACACAGAGCGGCGCCCAGCCACAGGGCGGCGAGACCGGCCTCGGCGATCACTTCTTCAGGCTCTCGCTCTTGTGCATCGCGCCTGCGACCTGGGGTGGCATGTAGCGCTCGTCATGCTTGGCGAGGATGGTCTCCGCGATGAACTGCCCGCTCTGATCGAGCTTGCCATCCGCCACGACGCCCGAGCCCTCGCGGAACAGCGCTGGTACGATGCCCGAAAAGCGCACCGGCGTGCTCGACCCGCCATCTGCCACCACGAAGCTGATCGTAACGCCATCGGGAAGCCGCTTGAGCGACCCCTTCTCTACCATCCCGCCCAGCCGCAGCGCGGTGCCCGGCTGGACATGATCCTTGGCGAGATCGCTCGGCGTGTAGAAATAGGCCGCCTTGTCTTTGAGCGCGGACATTGCCAGCAGCCCCGCGCCGACGATCGCGATCACCGCCAGCAATCCCAGAACGAGCCTTTGATTCTTTGCTTTCACTTACGGTCAAGCGCGTCGGCGCGGGCTTCGGCGCGGCGCAACGCAAAATAGCTCCACGCGACCAATATCGCCGTGCCGCCGACTGCCGCGGCATAAGCCGCGACGACGAACGGCCAGGCGTCGAGCACTGCGCTCATATGCCCCTCCGCAGTTCGCGTTCGAACGTCATGCGGAGGTCATCCGTCTCAGCCGCGCCTCGACCTTGGCGTCCGCCAGCAAGGTACGCATCCGCATCAGCACGACGCTGAGGAACAACAGGCTGAAGCCGATCGTCGCCAGCGGGATCGGCCACAATAAGCTGGCGTCGATCGTCGACCCGCTCAGCCCGATACTCTCGCCCTGATGCAGCGTGCGCCACCACGATACCGAATAATGGATGATCGGCAGGTTGACCGCGCCGACCATGCCGAAGATCGCCGCGATCCGTTGCCCGCTTTCTTCGCGGCCCGCGGCATTGGCGAGCGCGATATAGCCCAGATAGAGGAAGAACAGGACCAGCATCGACGTCAGCCGGCCATCCCATTCCCACCATGTGCCCCATGTCGGACGTCCCCAGATCGATCCCGTGATCAGGCAGATGGCGGCATAGACGGCTCCCGGCGCGGCCGTGGCGCGCGCCGCGACATGCGCCAGCGGGTGCCGCCACACGAGCTGCGCGAAGCTCGCGGCCGCGATCCCGCCCCACCCCGCCATGCCAAGCCAGGCGGCGGGCACATGGATATAGATGATCCGTACCGTATCGCCCTGGAGATAGTCGGCCGGCGTCAGCGCCAGCCCGCCGGTCAGCGCGATCGCGACAAGCAGCGCCCCGCCCCAGCCGAACCATGCGGTCAGCGGGCGTGCAAGGCGCACGAAGCGGGCGGGGTTGGCGAAGCGATGCATGCGAAAACTCGGCCGTCGCAATAGTCGAGCGATCGCCGCGAGGAAAGGCGGGTTGCGCCCAGCCGCTGCAGCGGCCAATCGCGCGTCATGACAACCGCCCCGATCGACCGCCGCTTGCTAGGCATCGCCATGCGCGTGGTTTCGGCAAGCGCGTTCGCGTCGATGGCGGCGCTTCTGAAAGCGACGAGCGATCGCGGTGTCACTACGCCGGAGATGATCTTCTACCGCAATGCGTGGGCGCTGGTCGTGATCGCGCTCTGGATAAGCTGGGGACCCGGCTGGGCGGCGGTAAAGACCCGCGCCCCTTTGGCGCATCTCACGCGCTCGGCGATCGGGCTGGTCTCGATGTTCTTCACCTTCCTGGCGCTCGCCTTGCTCCCGCTCGGCGAGGCGACGACATTGAC
>DATMIP010000290.1:0-5686 GCA_035554515.1 Sphingomonas sp.
CACCGACGAGGGGCGCGCGGGCAGGAAGGCCGCGCGGATACCGAGCAGCACCGAAACCATCAGCGCGAGCGCGGTCAGCGCGTGGCTGAGCCAGTTGGGCAGACCCAGAGGATAGATTTTGTGGCGGCAGTAGAGCAGCACATCGGTAAGGCCGGCGCCGCCGAGGAACATGCCGAGGACCGGCTTGAGCCCGTCGCTGACGCCGTCCACCTCGTGCGTCAGGGCGATCAGTTCGCGCGTGACGATATGATCGTCGAGCGGACCGCGCGCGATTTCAAGCACGCGTTCGAGCGCGACGATCGGATCGCCGGTCGCGCCGAGATCGAGCGCGATCAGATTGGTCTTGCCGTTAGGGAGCACCGCGACCGGCGGGGGTGCGGACTGGAAATGGCCACCATGATAGAGCTCGGTCAACGTCGCCTGGACCGTGCCATCGCCGCCATTGATCACCAGGATCGTCGGACGCACGCGCGAAATCGTTTCGAGCGCGGTTCCGATCTGTTCGATCTGTTCGACTTCGTAGTGAAAAATTTCGGGATGATGTGCGCAAAAGCTCCGAATGCGCGGCAGCATGGCGCGATTGCCGGTCGAACGTGGATTCGAAAGAAGCGCGACCCTGATCATTCTACCCCTGCTGCCCTCCCGCAATAGGCGCGACGCGCCCGCCATGAACATAGTTCAGGACAATCGGCACGATCGTCAGCCCGTTGACGCGCACCTGGACCTGCACTGGCGATGGCTTGCGCCTGAACATGGCATCGAACAGCGATATGCTCGGATTGCCGGAGAAACCGCCCCCGTCGCTGCCGATATCGACGCTGCCATTGCCGTTCGCGTCGTGACGGATAGATACCGCATAGATGCCCGCATGCGGCACGGGCACGCAGATCTCGACCTGGCCGGCAGATGGCGGCCGTACCTCGACACGCTCCAGATAGGTGCCCTTGTCGAAATAGTTCGCGGGATCGCCGCCATAGGATTGGACGCGAACGATGCCGCTGCGCGACTTCAGCCCGCGCACCTCGACCAGCATTGCCGGCTTGCCGCCCGCCACGCAATCGGCCGCATATGGTCCGAGCACGGCGGCCCGGGCGGCCGGAACGGGGGCCGCCAGACTGGCGATCAGCCACGCGGCAAGCGGCACGAATTTCGACATGACCTCGATACTCCCGGAAGCTATAGGCCCGACACGCTGGCGCCGGGCGATATTTGCCTCCATGCGATTGGCAGATCGGTCGTGAATGCGGCCAGAACATGGTGACGGAGCGTCGGCAATTTGAATTCGAGTCTGGTCGATCGCTATCTCGCGCGCCTGATCGCCGTGCCGTTGATCGCGAGCCTGGTGATCGCGGCGATGCTTTTGCTGCTGGAAAAGATGCTGCGCCTGTTTGACTTCGTCGCGCGTGAGGGCGGGCCGGTCAGCGTCGTTTGGCGGATGCTCGCCAATCTTATTCCCGAATATCTGTCGCTGGGCATCCCGATCGGGCTGATGCTCGGCATTCTGCTCGCCTTCCGCCGGCTCGCGACGTCGTCGGAACTCGACGTCCTGCTGGCCTGCGGGTTCAGCTATCGGCGCCTGCTGCGCGTGCCTTACGCTTATGCGATCGTCGCCGCGCTCATCAACCTGGCGATCGTCGGCTATCTCCAGCCATATTCGCATTATGCCTATGAAGGGCTGCGCTACGAATTGCGCAGCGGAGCGCTTGGCGCCTCGATCAAGGTCGGCGAGTTCACGAAACTGGGCAAGAACATGACCGTCCGGATCGAGCGCAGCCAGGATGGCGGGCGGCAGCTTTCCGGGATATTCCTGATGGCGCAGGGGCAGGGCGGCAAGGATCTCGCGGTCACCGCCGAACGCGGCCGCTTCATGGCGACCGACGATCCCAACACGATCATCTTCCGCCTGGCCAACGGGACCCTCGTCCACGACGCGCCCAATTTTCCGGTGCCCCGTGTGCTGAGTTTCCAGAGTCACGATCTTCCCATCGACCTTCCGAAGGAGGAAGCCTTCCGCCAGCGCGGCGGGGGCGACGAGCTGACGATCGCCGAACTGGTAAGATCGGGCTCGGTCGCGACCGAGCGCATCGCTCGGGCCAAGAGCCGCGCGGAATTCCATTTCCGCCTGACCGAAGTGGTGACGACCTTGCTTCTGCCTCTGCTCGCGGTTGCGCTGGCGGTTCCACCCAAGCGCTCGACCTCGGCGCTGGGCGTGTTCCTGTCGATCGTGATGCTGGTGACCTATTATAAAGTGAGCGAATATGCGCAGGCCCTGGCGGGGCGGGGATCGATCAGCCCGACGATCGCGCTGTGGACGCCTTTCATACTGTTCGCGATCCTGATCTGGTGGATGTACCGGACGCTGGCGACGGTACCGGGCGGGCAGCCGATCGGGGCGCTGGAACGTCAATTCGCGAAGGTGGGTGCGGTCCTGCGACGCTGGTTGACGCGATCGAGCCGGCGCATCGAAACATGAAGATCAACGTCTCCTTCTTCGCCTCGCGAACCATCACCTGGTATATGGCGCGGCTGTTCGTCGTGCGGTCATTCGCCGTGCTGGCGGGTCTCGCCATCATATTGCTCGCGCTCGACCTGCTCGGCGAATCGGGCAGCATCCTGGCTTATCCCGGCAATGGCGACGCGCAGCTCTGGTATTATGTGTCGCTTCGTCTGCCGCAGATCATCTCGCGCTTTCTGCCCTTTTCGGTGCTGCTCGGAACGTTGATCACCCTCGCGACGATGAACCAGAATAGCGAGATTGTCTCGATGAAGGCGGCGGGGATCTCGGCGCATCAGATATTGGCACCCTTGATCGTGGCCAGCCTGGGCATCGCCGTCATATCCTTCTGGTTCAACGATCATGTCGTCGCGCGCGCCACCAATGTCCTCACGGCCTGGCAGGATGTCGATTACGGGCCGATCCCGCCCAGCCGCGGCGTCGTCACGAACGTCTGGGTGCGTGCAGGCGAGGATCTGATCCATGCGGCGCGGGTGACCGGACGGGGCCGCTCGACCGTGCTGCACGACATCACGCTGTACGACCGCACCGGCGATCGGCTGACTGCTGTCGCCAGCGGTGCGCGTGCGGTGAGCACGGATCGAGGATGGCGCATGAGCAACGCACGGATTTTCGAGGTCGCGAGCGGCCGTGTCGTCAATCTGCCCAGCGTTGTGGTGGCCCCGGGCGTGACCCCCGATCGGTTCACGCTTGCCGACATCAATGCCGACGGGCTTTCGTTCAGCGCATTGTCGCGCGCTGTCGGCGATCTGCGGGCGGCGGGCCGACCGACGATCGCGCTCGACACGGTGCTGTGGCACAAGATTTCCGGAGCCTTGTCGGTCGTGCTGATGCCCCTGCTCGCGGCGGTGGCGGGCTTCGGGCTGGCGCGTTCGGGTGTGCTGTTCGTCCGCGCCGTGATCGGCATGGCGTTAGGCTTCACCTATTTCGTCGCCGATAATTTCGCGCTCGCGATGGGCAATATCGGTGCTTATCCACCACTGCTCGCGGCATGGGCGCCGTTCTTGTTGTTCCTGCTGATCGGCGAGGCTGTGCTGATTCGCACCGAGGAATAGAGTTGAGCGCCTGGACCGCACCGTCCACGCAAATGGCGCATACTCCAGCCACCCACGTCTTTCAAAAGTTCCGCTACTGTTCTATATTGGCGAGGTGCCGGCATTTCGCCGCCAAAGGAGATTGCGTTATACCACCGCCTATGATGCCGCGCCGCCCGCTGGGCGCCCCGCCGCTGCCGCTGAACGGCCCCCGTTTCAACGAGTTCATCCAGAGCCAGAAGGTCCGGGTGATCGATGAGAACGGCGAAAATCTGGGCGTGATGTATACGCGCGAAGCGATGGCGCAGGCGCAGGAGATCGGGCTCGACCTGGTCGAGGTCTCGCCCAACGCTGATCCGCCGGTCGCCAAATTTCTGGACGTCGGCAAATATAAGTACGAGACACAGAAGAAGGCGAACATCGCCCGCAAGAGCCAGAAGACGCAGGAGATCAAAGAGATCAAGATGCGTCCGAACATCGATGATCACGATTACGATACCAAGATGAAAAAGGTGTTCGAGTTCATCGAGGAAGGCGATAAGGTGAAATGTACCTTGCGCTTTCGAGGCCGCGAGATGGCGCACGGCCAGCTGGGCATGCAGGTGCTCCAGCGCGTCCAGGCGGATACCGCCGAGGTCGCGAAGGTCGAGCAATTCCCGCGCATGGAAGGCCGCCAGATGCTGATGGTGCTCGCGCCGAAGTAGGAGAAGAACGTGTCGACGGTTCCGCTTCAGGTTCAGGAAGACGTCGGTAAGCTGGTCGACGAAAAGGTCGCGCAATA
This sequence comes from Sphingomonas sp., assembly GCA_035554515.1. Lineage (GTDB taxonomy): Bacteria > Pseudomonadota > Alphaproteobacteria > Sphingomonadales > Sphingomonadaceae > Sphingomonas_I. The sequence continues at coordinate 4,331 of DATMIP010000290.1, forward strand.
CGGCTATGCGGATGCATCGGCCTATGTGCGCGACCTGATCAGCCGCGATGAGGCGCATGGCGAATGGCTTCGGCAGCAACTTCAGGAGGGTATCGACAGCGGCATCAGTCCGCTGTCGATAGACGAAGCATTCGAGCGAGGATTCGAACGAGCCCGTCGTAAGTGCGCCTGATTATCAGTGCGCTAGCGTCCGACGATCTCTCCGCCATTGCCGAATTCGGGACGGAGCGTTGGGGTGAAGACGCAGCGCGCAATTATGCCCGCACGATCCACAGCAAGTTGGCCCAATTGACGAACTACCCGAATATGGGGATGGCCGATGAGCATCATCCCGGTTTTCGACGCTTGATTACCGGCAGCCATATCGCCTTTTACGAATTGCGAGACGACGTCATTCTCATCGTTCGTGTCCTTCATGGCAGCCAAGAATTTGAGCGTCATCTGCCCTGAACGGTTAGTTGCGCCTTTGCCAAGGCGGCGACCGCTTACGACCCATTAGCCATCCCAAAGCTCGATCTTTACGTGATACCCGACAACGCTGACCAATAAGGCCGTACTCCTTCTTTCGACCCGGCGCGTCGCTCGCCGCCGGCTTGCCATCCCCCGCCGGCTCAACCATATGGCGCGCGGGAGTCGGGCGGGCGGCGTCGTCGCCAATCTGGTCAGATCCGGAAGGAAGCAGCCACAACGATTTCTCGTCGGGTCGTTCCGGCTCCCACCCTTTTCGCCGCGCATCCGCCCGGTCGTCCCGCGTAGCCGTCGAGCTCGGCCTCCGGCGCGGTCTCGATACGGGTTCTCGACAAGCTCGAACCCTACTCGACACGAACGGGGTGGGGTCGCTGAGCCGTTCAAAAATTTCTTACGCCATGTCACGTCAGCCGGCCACCGCCATGATCAAGGCGGGATCGCAACCCGGACAAGCTCGGCCATCTGCGATCGAGGCGCTGCGCTGAGGCTTTCGTTTCGGGCGCCGGACAGGCTAGGATGGCGGCAATGTCCGACTCCCTTAACCTTGACGAACCTCCCCAGCCCAAGGCGGTGGGCGCCGCCTATCGCGTGCTCGCGCGCAAATATCGCCCGCAGCGTTTCTCCGAGCTGATCGGGCAGGATGCGATGGTCCAGACGCTGGGTAATGCGATCAAGCGCGACCGGCTGGCGCATGCTTTCCTGCTCACCGGCGTGCGCGGGGTCGGCAAGACATCGACGGCCCGGCTGATCGCCAAGGCGCTCAACTGCGTCGGCCCCGACGGGAATGGCGGTCCGACGATCGACCCATGCGGGGTGTGCGAGCCATGCGTCGCGATCGCGGAGGGGCGTCATATCGACGTGGTCGAGATGGACGCCGCCAGCCATACC
>DATMIP010000291.1:0-5547 GCA_035554515.1 Sphingomonas sp.
GGGCGGAATGAAATTACGGGCGACGCTTGCCGTGTCATATTGGCTCAAGCCGTCGAAGCTCAGCAGAACGTTCTTGCCATGCTTGCCGGCGGAAATCGCGGATCCGCCTCCCAGATCGGAGGGGACGAACGGCACATATTCCATGTGCTCGAGCTCCAGATATTCCTCTTTTACGTCGGTAGCGTAAGCTGCGGTAGAGCAGAGCAAGCCCGCGACGAGCGCGGCGAAACAAGGCGTCCTGAACATGGCGACCCCCCCGAACGTCGTGCCCGGCCTGAGCACGGACGCAGAGAAGAGCCTGTTTCGTCGCGCCGCACAAGATGGTTTACGGAGTATTAACCGGCTTTTCGAACCATCTCGGATGAAGATGCTGGCCGGGCTTCTGGCCGGTTCTTGCCAAGCGTTGAGCTAAGCGAGGGCGGGCTATAGGTGCTCCCGCTAACCTGGTCTGATGACACGACCATCTCTGCCTCCTTTCGAAAAGCGAGTGAGTCCGTCAGCACCGCTTCAAGGCTTAGCCGTTCAGCAAATCGGCATGGAGAGCAGGCGCACAGCGGCTCGTTACCCGGCCTCGCGCTCCAGCAGCTTGCGCTTGATCGGCAAGCCATAAGCATAGCCACCAAGACTGCCGTCGCCGCGCTGAGCCCGATGACACGGGATCAGCAACGCTACCGGATTGGCGCCGCACGCCGATCCCGCCGCGCGCGCCGCACCCGGCTTGCCGGCGCGCGCTGCCAGCGCCGCGTAGCTCAGCGTCTCGCCCGACGGGATGCGCGACAGTTCGCGCCAGACGGCCTGCTGGAAGGCGGTGCCGCGCACGTCGAGCGGGAGGGTCATGTTGCGGCCGGGCTCGGTGACGAAGGCGACCGCATCGTCGATCAACTCTTTCAGCCTGGCACCCCCGCGCTCGATCGTCGCACTGGGGAAGCGGGCGCGCAACTCGGCATCGTCCGCCTCGAAGGCGACGCGGCAGATACCGCGCTCGGTTGCAGCGACCAACAGCGTTCCGAGATCGGTTTCGGCCGTGCCCCAGCGGATCGTCTCGCCGCGCCCGCCGTCGCGCCACCTGGAGGGCGTCATGCCGAGCCGGTCAGGCATATCGGCGTAGAAACGAGCGGGCGCGGAATAGCCGGCGTCGTACATGGCTTCGGTCACGGTGTCGGACTCCTTCAGGGCCTGCTCGGCGCGTCTGGCGCGGTTCGCGCGGACATAGGCCGCCGGCGTGATGCCGGTGGCGCGCCGGAACAGGCGGTGGAAATGATGGGGGCTGTAACCGGCTGCAGCGGCGAGCTGGTCGAGCGTCGGGGGCTCTTCCGCCGCTGCGATGAGCGCGATCGCGCGCGCGATCCCCGCTTCGTCGGCGGCGATCTCGTCGGGGCGGCAGCGCAGGCAGGCGCGCAGCCCGAAACCTTGCGCCTCCGCTCCGCGCGCGAAGAAGCGCACATTTTCGCGGCGTGGATGGCGCGCGGCGCACGACGGCCGGCAATAGATTCCGGTCGAAAGCACGCCGGTGACGAACTGGCCGTCGGCGGCGCGGTCGCGCCTGAGCACGGCCGCCCAGCGCTGGTCGTCATTTTCAAGCATCATAGCGCTCCGCACGAGCCATGAAGCAGCCCGCGCCTGCATTGTGGATGTCGATATAGGCGACTTCCCCATGCTGCAGGAGGCCCCTGATCGCTGGATCCGCCTCCCCTGGCCCCGCAATGCTCGCCTGACGCAGCATGCCATCAGCGTCGAACCCACGCAGCCCGAGTGTTCGGTGGTTAAGGAAGGGCGGCGGCGTGTCGATGAATTCCGGCGCCGCCGCCGCACCTTCGCGCACGTAGATTGCGAAAGCGGACCGGAATGGCGTCGCAACGTCATGCGAAACGTGGTTGAGCAGCAGCAGGGCCTCGCCGGGCTCGGCATCGTCAAGCGTGACGCGGCAAGGGAAGCCGGGCTTGCCGGTCGCTCGTACGCGCAGCGCTCCGCTGGCGATCAACGCTTCGGTGTCGGCGAAGGTGGCCGGGTCGAGACCCTTGATTTGATAGACCATGATCGTGTTCTCCTCGAACTGACCTGGCTTATCTATGCCGCCTTCACCGTGCCGGCTTCCCGCGGCTTGCGATCAAACTCAGGCAGTAGCCAGTTCGGCCGCCGCAAGACCGTAGGAATCGACCTGCTTCACGCTCAGACGAACCTGCTCCATCGGCGCCGAGCAACGCTCGCTCAGCCCGGCCGTGAACGCTTCGAACTCAGGCAGATCGATGACCTCGGCGGCATTGTCTTCCTTCAGGTTGATGAAGACGTGGACGAAGCTCACGCCATCGGTCTCCTTGAACAGGCCGTAGACGATACCTTCGGGCCGCTCCTCGTGCAGCCGCCCGAACACGGCTTTGGCAAGTGCTTCATTTTCGGCGACGGCTTCGGGTTTCACCTTGTAACGGACCATGGCTACGCGCTGCATCTGAATTGCTCCTCGTTACGGACGCCACATGGCGCCCACCGTCATGACGGGCGCTCAAGGCGAAAGGATTCGCAGGGGCGATCGAATCCTTTTCATTGCCTCCGCCGTCCTGTCCTGCAGACGTGGATTTTGGAGGGACGAATGGAGGTTCTGGAACGCGACAATCTGGAGCAATGGCTCGGCGAGATGCGGCCCCGCGTCCACCGCTTTTGCGGTCGGATCATGGGCTCGGCGATCGACGGCGAGGACGTGACGCAGGAGGCACTCGCGCGTGCCGCCGCGGCGTTCGAACAGTCCGCCCCCATCGTGAGGCCCGATGCCTGGCTTTTCCGCATCGCACACAACGCCGCGATCGACATGTTGCGCCAGCGACAGCCGTACGTTCCGTTGATCGACGACGATAATCGTGCCGATCCCACGTCCGGCAGCGATGTGCGCGTGGAGGTCAGACTGGGTTTTGCTGCCTTCCTCCCGCTCCCGCCGCCGCAACGCGCATCGGTGGTGCTGATCGACGTGCTCGGCTATTCGCTGGCGGAGACGGCGGCGATCCTCGAAACAAGCGTCGCAGCGGTCAAGGCGACGCTCCATCGCGGACGGAACCGACTGGCCGCCAACGACGCACCGCCCGCCCCGCGCATCGATCCGCGCGAACGGCTCCAGCTCGAGGCATATGCGGATCTGTTCAATGCGCGCGCATTCGATGCGCTGCGCGATCTGCTCGCCGCCGACGTCCGCCTCGATCTCCCGCGCCGCCGGCGGCTTGAGGGCAAGGAACAAGTCGGTACCTATTTCACCCATTATCGCGACGCGCCCTATCGCTGGCATTTGCGGCCCGTGCTGGCGGACGGGCGTCTCGCCTTGCTCGCGACCGACCCGACCGGTGCCGAATCGCGATTCCTCATCGTGCTCGCATGGTCCGGTGGGCGGATCGCGACGATCCAGGACTTCTATTTCGCCCGGTACGTGATGGACGAGATTCATATCGCCGAGATGTGAGCCCCTTGCCTTGCATTCTGTGACACCGGTTGCTAGTCGGCGCGCGACCGAAGTGGGCGGCCATCCGGCGTCGCCCGTTTCGCCTTGCCCATCTGGCGCGAGGCACCACGAAATCAGGGGACGACGAGCGCGTGGAGCATTCCGGCGGCATACAGGCAAGTCTTAGCGGTCGTTACGCGACCGCTTTGTTCGAGCTCGCGCGCGATGCAAACCAGCTCGACCAGGTCGGCGCGAGCCTCGCCACGTTGAAGCAGGCACTTACCGAATCGGACGATCTGAAGGCGCTGGTCGCCAGCCCGCTCGTCAGCCGCGATCGGGCGGCCAAGGCGGTGGCCGCGCTGGCGGCGCCGCTCCAGCTCGATCCGCTGACCGCGAATTTCCTGGGCGTGCTGGCGCAGAATCGCCGCCTCGGTGCGCTCAACGCGATCATCCGCGACTTCAACACCCTGTCGGCACGCCATCGCGGCGAGACCAGCGCGCAGGTAATCACCGCCCACCCGCTCGACCATGGCCAGATGGCGGCGCTGACCGCGCGCCTCAAGTCGATGGTCGGGACCGAAGTCGCGGTCGACGCGACCGTCGATCCCAACATTCTTGGCGGACTGATCGTCCGCCTCGGCAGCCGTCAGATCGACGGCTCGATCCGCACCAAATTGAACGCACTCGCGACTGCGATGAAAGGTTGAACATGGAAATCCGCGCGGCAGAAATCTCCAAGGTCATCCGCGACCAGATTGCGGGCTTCGGCACCGATGCCGAAGTGTCCGAGGTTGGATCGGTGCTGTCGGTCGGCGATGGTATCGCCCGTATCCACGGCCTGGATAATGTCCAGGCGGGTGAGATGGTCGAATTCTCCAATGGCGTGCAGGGCATGGCCCTCAACCTGGAAGCCGACAACGTCGGCGTCGTGATCTTCGGCTCGGACAGTGAGATCAAGGAAGGCGATGTCGTCAAGCGCACGCAGACGATCGTTGACGTGCCGGTCGGCAAGGCGCTGCTCGGCCGCGTGGTCGATGGCCTGGGCAATCCGATCGACGGCAAGGGGCCGATTGCGACGACCGAGCGCAGCCGCGTCGAGGTCAAGGCGCCGGGCATCATTCCGCGTACGTCGGTGCACGAGCCGGTCCAGACCGGCCTCAAGGCATTGGACGCGCTCGTGCCCGTGGGGCGCGGCCAGCGCGAGCTGATCATCGGCGATCGCCAGACCGGCAAGTCCGCCGTCGCGATCGACACCTTCATCAACCAGAAGGCTGCGAATGCGGGCGATGACGAGAGCAAGAAGCTTTACTGCATCTATGTCGCCATCGGCCAGAAGCGCTCGACGGTCGCGCAGCTCGTGCGCACGCTGGAAGAGAATGGGGCGATGGAATATTCCATCGTCGTCGCCGCGACCGCGTCGGAGCCCGCACCGCTGCAGTTCCTCGCGCCCTATACCGGCTGCGCGATGGGCGAATATTTCCGCGACAACGGCATGCACGCCGTCATCGTCTATGACGATCTGTCCAAGCAAGCGGTCGCCTACCGTCAGATGTCGCTGCTGTTGCGCCGCCCGCCGGGCCGCGAAGCCTATCCGGGCGACGTTTTCTACATCCACTCGCGCCTGCTCGAGCGATCGGCCAAGATGAACGAGGCCAACGGCTCGGGGTCGCTCACCGCGCTCCCGATCATCGAGACGCAGGCGGGCGACGTGTCGGCCTATATCCCGACCAACGTGATCTCGATCACCGACGGCCAGATCTTCCTGGAGACCGAGCTTTTCTATCAGGGTGTGCGCCCCGCGATCAACGTCGGCCTCTCGGTGAGCCGCGTCGGTTCGGCCGCGCAGACCAAGGCGATGAAAAAGGTCGCCGGCTCGATCAAGCTCGAGCTCGCGCAGTATCGCGAGATGGCCGCCTTCGCGCAGTTCGGCTCCGACCTCGACGCGGCCACGCAGCGCCTGCTCAACCGCGGCGCCCGCCTGACCGAACTCCTGAAGCAGCCGCAGTTCTCGCCGCTGAAGACGGAAGAGCAGGTCGTGGTGATCTTCGCCGGCGTCAACGGCTACCTCGACAAGCTGACCATTCCGCAGGTCGGCAAGTTCGAGCAGGGCGTGCTCGCCCACATGC
>DATMIP010000292.1:0-9216 GCA_035554515.1 Sphingomonas sp.
GAAGACGTTGGGCGCCTGCCGCTCGACGTCCTTCGCGCCCATGTAGATCACGCAAGGAAGGCCGAAGCGCGCCGCCACCGTAGCCGTGGCGACGCCATGCGATCCGGCGCCGGTTTCCGCGATGATGCGCTTCCTGCCCATGCGACGGGCGAGCAATATCTGGCCGATGCAATTGTTGATCTTGTGCGCGCCGGTGTGATTCAATTCCTCGCGCTTGAAATAGATTTTCGGGCCCATGCCTTCCGGTGCGGAGGCACGCAAAGTTTCGGTCAGCCGCTCTGCATAATAAAGCGGGCTGGGGCGGCCGACATAATGGGTCATCAGTCCGTCGAGCTCGGCCTTGAACGCCGGGTCGCCCTTGGCCGCGCGATATTCGCGTTCCAGCTCGAGGATCAGGGGCATCAACGTCTCGGCGACGTAGCGGCCACCGAAATCGCCGAAATGGCCCGAAGAATCGGGTTGCTGGCGGAGCGAATTGGGAAGGGTCATAGACAGGCGGCCGCTTGGAGGAAGGCGGTGATCTTGTCCACATCCTTGACGCCCGGCGCGCTTTCCACGCCTGAGGAAATATCGATCAGGCGCGCTCTTGTGGTGCGGGCCGCCTCGGCGATATTTTCCGCATCGAGCCCGCCTGAAAGCGCCCACGGCAGCGGGTGGATGAAATCCCGAAGCAAGGTCCAGTCGAAGCGCAGACCCATTCCCCCCGGCAGCGAGCCCTTCGGCGTGCGCGCATCGTAAAGGATAAGGTCGGCCACACCCTGATAGGCATGCGCCGCATCAAGATCGGCGCGCGTGCGGACGGGTATCGCCTTCCACAATTGCAACCCATGACCACGCAGTTCCGCCAGCCGCGAGGGGCTCTCGTCGCCATGAAGCTGAAGCGCGGTGACACCGGCCGCCACGACCCGCCGGACCAAATCATCGTCGGGATCGACCAGTACCGCCGCCTTGCCGACCTGCGCGGGCGCCCGCGCGATCAACGCTGCCGCCTGGTCCGGCGGCAGATCCCGAGGGCTTTTCGGAAAGAAGACGAAGCCCAGCCAAGCAGCTCCGCCGGCCGCCGCCGCATCGACCGTTTCGGTCGTCGATAATCCGCAAATCTTCGTCTGGAGGGACATGCGGCGCAACTGGGGACAGGCCGGCCCAAGCGCAAGCAATTTAGTCGCGTGGGGGGATGACGGGTTCAGCGCCCTGCGCGATCAGCGAGCCAGGATCGGACGCGGCGGCCTATTCGGCGACATGCCTCGTCCTTCCGATCGGTTGATCACGAACAAAAGGGGAGGATGATAACGCCCGATCGCATTGTCCGCCGACAGCCGACCCTTGTGATCGCGTCGAGCCGACGCCATAGCGGCACCATGCTAACCGCCATGGACATCATCGTCCTTCTGCTGATCGGCGGGGGAGCCTTGCTGGGTATCATGCGAGGCTTCGTTACCGAAGTATTGTCGCTCTTCGCGTGGGCGGCCGCAATCTTTGCGTTGAAGATGCTGCATGGTCCCGTTGCCAGCCTCATGCTTCATATCGTGCATAGCTCCAGCGGTGCGGCGGTGCTTGCTTTCGTTCTCGTGTTTGGTGCGGTCTTCTTCGGCGGCAAGATGGTCGCGGCGTCGCTCGGGCGACGCACGCGAACTTCCGTGCTCGGCCCAGTCGACCGCGCGTTGGGATCCGGCTTCGGCGCGCTCAAGGGCCTGCTCGTTGCGACGGTGCTCTTTCTTGGCGTCAATCTTGTCTATGACACGATTTACGGTGCCAGAGCGAAGCGTCCGGACTTCATGCGCGCGTCGCGGACCTACCCGCTGCTCAACGCCAGCGGGCGGGCGGTGGTAGATTGGGTCCGGCATCGGCGGGATCCATCCGCGCCCGACAATGGCACGATCCAGAATAGTGGGTAGGACGATGTCGGCTACCCTCTACAATACGCAGATCCTCAGGCTCGCGACGAGCATCCCGCACCATGCGCGGCTGAACAATCCGCAAGCGACTTCTGAGCGGCGGTCGCCTATTTGCGGCAGCAGGGTGACCGTCGATGTCATTCTGGAGAATGACGGCCGTATCGCGACACTCGGTCTGGAAGTCCGCGCGTGCGCGCTCGGCCAGGCCTCGGCTTCGCTGATGGCCGCGCATGCCGTTGGGCGAAATCTCGCAGAACTCGAAGATGCGCGGACCTCACTCACGGCATTTCTGAGCGGTGATCGCGACGATCCCGGGGAGTGGCCCGGGCTGGAGCTGTTCGGCCCGGCGCGCACCCACCACGCGCGCCATGCATCGATCCGGCTGGCTTTCGAAGCTGTTGCCGAAGCCGTGGAGCGCGCCACGGCTGTGGCGCAAGCCCAATGAGCGAAACGCTCGTCACCGACGGCGTTGTCATGCTCGGCGTAGCGCTGGCCTTCGTCTTGCTGTTCCGCAAGCTCGGCCTGGGTGCGACCCTCGGCTATCTGGTAGCGGGTGCGCTGATCGGGCCGCAGGCGATGCGGCTGGTCGACGGGGTGGAATCGAAGCTGGGTATCGCCGATCTGGGCATCACATTGCTGCTATTCCTGGTCGGACTCGAGCTCAACCTGACGAGATTATGGCGCCTGCGACGCGATATATTCGGCTTCGGGTTCGCCCAGGTCGCGCTGTGCGGTGCGGTTCTGGCGGCGCTGCTTCACTTCATCGCGGGATTCAGCGGGCCGGCGGCACTTGCGCTTGGCCTGCCGCTCGCTTTGTCCTCGACGGCGCAGGTGCTGCCGATGTTGCGCTCGGCGGGCCGGCTCAACACGTCTTTTGGAGAGCGCTCTTTCTCTATCCTGCTGTTCCAGGACCTGTCGATCGTACCGTTGATCACGATCATCGCTGCTTTATCTCGCGTCCCGGCTGATCCGGCAAGCCCACCCGGCTGGATGCTCGGCCTGTATACAGTCGGAGCCGTGGTCGGGCTGGTGTTGGCCGGCCGGTATCTCCTCAACCCGCTCTTCCGCCTGATCGGTGGGATGGGCGAGCGCGAATTGTTCGTCGCTGCGGGGCTGTTCACCGTGCTGGCGGCCGCGGCAGTGATGGAGTCTCTTCACCTGTCGACCGCGCTTGGAGCCTTCATCGCCGGCGTGATGCTCGCGGACTCGCCCTATCGCCACGAACTGGAGACCGACGTCGAGCCCTTCCGTACCGTTCTGCTCGGCCTGTTCTTTCTCGCAATCGGCATGAAGCTCGATCTCTCGGCGATCATTGCGCGGCCGATGTTCGTCGTTGGCATGGCGGCCTCCGTAGTGGCCATCAAGGCGGTGATGATCTGGCTGCTGGCAATGTTGTTCGGGCTCGATCGGCGCCCGGCCTTCGCGCTCGGCCTGCTGTTGAGCCAGGGCGGCGAATTCGGTTACGTTCTGTTCGGACAGGCGGCGGCTGCCCAGTTAGTAGCGCCCGAGGCAGCAAGCCTGTTCGGCGCGATCGTCACGCTGTCGATGGTGACGACTCCGTTCCTGATGATGATCGCGACCCGCTTCAATCGGCCCAGCGGCGAGCCCAAGCGCGACGATCTCGACGGTCCCGAACGGGCTGATCATGCGGCGGCGATCGTCGTCGGCTATGGGCGGTTCGGCCAGACGGTCGCACAGATGCTGATGGGCGCGGGCATCAGCGTCACCATCATCGACAGTGACGCGGAGATGATCGATATCGCCGCCAAGTTCGGGCTTAAGGTTTATTATGGCGACGGCACCCGGCTCGAATTGCTGCAGCAGGCCGGCGCGGGCGAGGCGCGCGCGATCGTCTTCGCGATGGACAAGGATCAGCTCGATCGCGAGGAGCTGGAGACCGCGTTGCGCACGTTCCGCCAGGCCGCGATCTTTGTGCGTGCCTATGATCGCCGTGCGCTCATCAGCTATCGCGGGCTCGATACGACGGCGGTCATCCGCGAAGTCTTCGAAAGCGCAATCCTCATGGGGCGCAAAACGCTGAAGACGCTCGGCGTGCATGACGACATCATCGTCAGGATCGAGGAAGCCTATCGCGTGCGCGACAAGGAACGGCTGCGCGTGCAGGCGGAGAAAGGGATTTTTTCGCCCGAAGCGCGCGCGGTCTTCTCCCCGCGGAAATTGCTGCTGGACGACGAGACGTGACGAGCCTGCTCCGTCTTGCGGCATTATCTGGTGCGGTTGCAGTGATCGCCGGCGCGTTCGGCGCGCACGGCATGACGGGGAGGCCAGCGGATTGGCTTCGCACCGGCGGCGAGTATCAATTGATCCACGCGGTGGCCGCGCTCGTCGCTGCTCAGCTCGGCAACGGGCTTGCTGCCGCATTGCTGCTCTGCGGATCGGCCCTGTTCGCGGGCACGCTTTACGCCATGGCGTTGGGCGGCCCGCTTTGGCTGGGCGCGGTGACGCCCCTGGGGGGAGCTACTATTATCGCCGGCTGGCTGGTGCTGGCGTGGCGGGGGCTGAAAGCCCGGGAACGGCGATGACCAGAACGCCAGTCTCGCTCGCCGTCGGGAGCGGGCATCGTGGTTGATTAAGTCCGCGCATCTTCGAAAGTCCGGTGCTTGAGCAACAGGATCAGCGACCTCGTCATCCGCGTCCATCAGGCCGTGGTCGAGCCGGCGCTTGCCCTGGCGCTTCGTGCTCCGCGGCTGCGCCTGATCGGTACGGACGAGTCCAATATCACCGACATCTCCGTCGAGTGGCATCGCGCCGAAGCCTGTCGCGCCCCCTGTCCGTTGCACCCCGACAAGGTGCCAAGGTTGCTGCGCCGCTATGCCAGCGGTCGGGCACGCGGCTCGCTCCTGAAGGATCGGCTGCGGTTGACGCCTACCGTGATCGATCTTGCGGGGTTCGATGACATCGGTAGTTTCGACGTGCTGCTTAAGCAGCGTTCGTCGCGCACATTGTCAAAAATTCGGCGCGGGCTGCGGCTCGGCTACGTGGCTCGTCCGTTCATGCTCGCCTCGCACATCGACGACATGCATGCGATCCGTACGTCGATGGCGTTCCGCGCGGCCGGCCCCGTGTTCGACCGCTGGTTCCTCAAGCCGCGCCATATTGGACAGCCCGCCGGCGAACCGCTGGCGGTGATCCCCCCATGCTGCCCCGTCCACTGGACGATATGGTGGGGCGTGTTCGCGCGGGAGCCGGGACATGTCCAGGGGCCGGTCGAAATTGGCGAGCGCTTAGTCGCCTATGTCAGGGTGATGCGGATCGGCGACGTCGTGCATTATACCGAGATCATGGGCCATCGCGCGGGGCTGGTCGACAATGTGATGCTGGTGCTCCACCACCAGATTGTGCGTTGGCTTATCGAGGCACAAGAGCCCGCCGCCCGAGGTGCCCGCGCCCTGCTTTATGGTGCGGCGGAACATGGCGGCAAAGGATTGCTCACATGGAAAAAGCGGGCAGGCTTCAGTGCCGGTCGCCTGCGCCTCACAGAGCCTTCCTAGCGCTCGCCATCGAGAAATTGCGACACCCGGCTGAGATCGACGTCCTTGGCCAGGAAGGTCTGGCCGATGCCCCGCGCCAGCAGGAAGGGCAGCCGGCCACCCTCCATCTTCTTGTCGTGCGCCATATGGCCGACCAGTGTTGCCCCGTCCGCATCGACATGCGCCTCTGCCAGCGTGGTCGGCAGGCCAACCTCGGCGAGGTGGCGCGTAACCCGCGCCGCATCCTGCCCCGGGCACAAGCCCAGCTGGGCGGAGAAGCGGAAGGCCAGCGCCATGCCGCAGGCGACTCCCTCGCCATGAAGCAGCAGATCGGAAAAGCCCGTTTCTGCCTCGAGCGCATGGCCGAATGTATGTCCGAGATTCAGCAAAGCCCGCGCGCCGCTGGTCTCGCGCTCGTCGGCAGCGACGACCCGGCCCTTGGCTGCGACGCTGTGCGCGATCGCATGGGTGCGCAGGTCCGCGTCGCCGTCGAGCAACGGGCCGGCATTGGCCTCGCACCAGGAGAAGAAGTCGAAATCGTCTATCAATCCATATTTGACGACCTCCGCGTAGCCGGCCCGAACGTCGCGCCGGCCCAGCGTGTCGAGCGTGGTCGGATCGATCAGCACCAGGTCGGGCTGGTGGAAGGTCCCGACGAGGTTCTTGCCGGCGCTTGTATTGATGGCGGTCTTGCCGCCGACCGAGCTGTCGACCTGCGCCAACAATGTGGTTGGGATCTGGATGAAGCGGCATCCGCGCTTGAGGATCGAGGATGCAAAGCCAACGAGGTCGCCAATGACGCCGCCACCGAAAGCGACGATACGGTCGCTCCGCTCGATCCCCCGTTCGAGCAGCTGGTCGGTCAGCCGCTCCAGCATCGACCAGCTCTTGCTTGCCTCGCCCGCCGCAAGGATGATCGGCTCGATCGTGAGATTGCCCGCGCCGGCGACGAGCCGGGGAAGCTGGCTCGCGGCGACGTTTTCGTCCGTGACGACCACCAGCCGTCCGTCCCGGTGATATTGCTCCAGATGCTGGCCGGCACGGTCCAGCAGGCCGGCTTCGATCAGGATGGGGTAGCTGCGGTCCGCCAGCCCGACGTCGATGCGGATCACCGGCCCAGCGCCCGCATGATCGCATCGACCGTCGCGTCGTGGGGAAGCGGCCGGCTGCGGATATGGATCGGCGCGAGCGCGTAGATGGGATTGCGCACTTCGGCGAGCACGGCCAGTTTCTCCTGCGGGTTGGTACCGTTCAGCAATGGGCGCGAGCCGACGCGGCGAGCGACCCGTTCCGCCAGCACCTTGATGTCGGCGTCCAGCCAGATTGCCGTCGCCCGTTCAAGGATCAGCGCGCGCGTCTGATCGTTCATGAAAGCCCCGCCGCCGGTCGCGATGACCTTCGGATTTCCCTCGATCAGTCGTGAAATCACGCGCCGCTCGCCGTCACGGAATTCCTCTTCGCCATATTTTTCGAAAATCTCCGTGATCGTCAGCCCTGCCGCCTCTTCGATTTCGTGATCCGAATCGGCGAAGGGGAGATGCAGGCGATGCGCCAGTCGGCGACCGACGGTCGACTTGCCCGCGCCCATCAGCCCGACCAGTACGAGCGGGCGATCGATTGCATCGTGCGAGGAAACGGATGCTGCGGACATGGCCGCAGGGGCTATACACAGCCGCCCCCGGTCGGGCAAAAGCGCGCGCATAAGACCCATAGAAGGACAAGCATTTGCCGCGCCCGATCCTGATCCTCCTTGTAATCCTGATTGTTGTCATCGGCGTCATGCTCGCATTGGCGGCCTATGATCGGCCAGTGCCGCTGACCCATGTCGAGCAGCCGGTGGGCAATGCTCCTACGCACTAGGATTTTGCTGGGACTTTTCGGTGCGGTCGGCGCCGCAATAGCCGTCGCCTTGCCTGCGCTGGGGCAGGAAGCGCCCGAATCACTGCTGCCGCCTGGCTTTGGCAACGCACCGCCGAAACCGCCGGCCGGTTCCGGCGCACCGATGCCGGCGCCTGCCGCCTCGGGCACCACTGCGCCTCCGTCAGCCGTCGCCGACGAATCGATAGCGGTATCGACGCCGGCGCTGCTCCCTGCCGACATAGCGAAGCTCGTGGAAGCAGAGATAACTCCACCCGAAGAGATGCCCGCCGGCGCGAAGCGCGCGCTGGAACTGGTCGGGACCCAGCCCATTTATGGTGCCAATGCATTCGGCGATGCCGACGGGCGTTATGTGGTGACGCTCATGCGTCGGTTGCAGACGCCGATCGCGTCGCGCTGGACGCAGATCATGCTCCGCCGCGCATTGATGGGCGCCACGCCCGCGCCCCGCGGTGCAGGCCGTGCCGATTGGGTCGCCGATCGTGCCGCGCTGCTGTTGCGGCTGGGTGAGGCGGACGCGGCCCGGATGCTCGTCCAGGGGGTGGATGTCGACCGCTTCAGCCCGCGGTTGCGGCGCGTGGCGATCGCAACGGCGCTGGCGACCGCCGATCCGCTCGGGCTCTGCCCGCTGCCCGATGGCGGCGAGCAGGTTGGCGGGCAACCGGCCTGGCCCATGATCCGTGCGATGTGCGCAACCTTGGCGGGCGATACGGCGACCGCGAACGCCACGATCGGCAGGGCCCCGTCCGGCGACCCGATCGACCACAAGCTGGCGGAGAAGCTGGTTGTCGCGGGCGGGGGCGGGCGGCGACAGGTGCAGATCGACTGGACCGCGGTGGATACGCTCACCGACTGGCGCTTTGGACTGTCCGGTGCGCTCGGCGTGGCGATTCCGCAATCGCTTTTCAGCTCGGGTCCGATCTGGTTCCAGGCATGGCAGGCACGCGTCCCCGGGCTTTCCGCTGCCGATCGCATCGGTGCGGCGCGTATCGCCGCGGCGCTGGGCGTCGTATCCAGTGCGGATCTGGTCGATCTCTACGGCCGGGTAATGGACGAGGCAGGGGACGCGGATACGAGCAGCCCCGCCGGGCGATTGCGCGCGGCGTATCGCGGGGATGATGACGATGCACGACTGTCGGCGATGCACGCGCTTTGGGATGCGGCCGCGAATGGCGACGGGGGTGAGCGCGATCGTTATGCCGCTTCGATCCTCACGGCGCGCGCCGCAGCGGGGATTACGGCGTCGTCCGATCAGAAAGACGATGTCGCTGCTCTGGTCGCTTCGATGTTCGCGGCGGGGCTGGATTTACAGGCGGAGCGCTGGGCGGGCGTCGCGCAATCCACAAGCGGCGCAGATGGCGATCGTGCCTGGGCAATTCTTGCCGTAGGCGCCAGCCGGCCGATCATGGACGTCAGCGTAACGCGCGTGCGCAAGTTCGCGGATAGGGCAGGGGCTTCGGGCGCCCAGCGCAGCGCCTTGCTGATATCGGCACTGGCAGGGCTTGGTCGATTGAGCGACGCCGATGCCGCCCGCCTCGCCGCGCGGCTGGGCGTTACGTTGGGGCAGCCGAGCCCATATGCCAGCGCGTTGCGGCGCGCGGTGACGGCGCGCGAACGCGGCACCGTGGCCTTGCTTGTTGCGATCGGGATGCAGACGCCGACCTGGACCGGCGTACCCGCGTCCGATTTCTACCAGATGGTCAGCGCGTTGCGGGCGGTCGGCATGGAAAGCGAAGCGCGCATGATTTCCGCCGAGGCGATGGCCCGGTTGTGACGATCACCGCGGCGAGCGAGGATGATGCCGCGCTGATAGAGCGCTTTTTGGAAATGATGGCGGCAGAGGCCGGCGCGGCGAGGAACACGCTTGTCGCCTATGGGCGCGATCTTGCCGGCGCGTCGCAGACGCTCGGGGGAAGGCTCGGTACAGCCAGTGGCGAGATGCTCAGGCAACT
>DATMIP010000293.1:0-3999 GCA_035554515.1 Sphingomonas sp.
ACAGCAGGATGCCGACAATGAGAGCGAGGATGAACGGCATCAGGAACGCACCTTCACGCCCTCTCCCCTTGTGGGAGAGGGTTGGGAGAGGGGCGCGAGCGATAGCGAGCATGAATTCGCACTTGCGGGCATCGAGCCCGCTCGCGCGACACCCTCTCCCCAACCCTCCCCCGTGAAGGGGGAGGGAGGCGATAGCCCCCCGTTCACTTCGCAAATTCTTTCAACACGGTCGGCCCGCCCACCGGCGCCGCCAGGAAGCGATCGATTTGCGGGCCGGGCCTGGGCTGTTCGCCGCGTACCAGCGCCTCGAGGATCGCGGTCGTGCTGTCGAAGGTCAGGTCTTCGTAATTGTCGTCGTTGATCTGCACCATCGGCGCGTTGACGCAGGCGCCGAGACACTCGACCTCGGTCAGCGTGAACAGCCCGTCGGGCGTGGTCTGGCCCTTTTTGAGGCCCTTCTTGTAGCAGGCGTCGAGCACGTCGTCCGAGCCGCGCAGCATGCATGGCGTCGTCCCGCAAACCTGCACATGATAGCGGCCGACGGGCGCCATATTGTACATCGTGTAGAAGCTGACGACCTCGAGCGCGCGGATGTAGGGCATGCCCACCTCCTTGGCGCAATATTCGATCACCGGCACCGGCAGCCAACCCTGCGTCTGCGTCTCGGCGCCGACCTGGCGCTGGGCGAGATCGAGCAACGGCATGATCGCCGAATGCTCGCGGCCCTTGGGATAGCGCGCCATGATGACCTTGACCTGTTCGGCATTCTCGGCCGTCCAGGCGAAATTGCCCCAGCGGGCGCGGGTTTCCGCCTCATCAGGGATGTGGGCTGTGTCAGCCATGCGTCTTAGCCTTCATTAAAGGCGCGAACACCCACGCAAGCAGGTAGATGAACGAGGAGAACAATGCGGTCACCGTGCCCATGAATGGTATGAGATAGACATCCGGCTTCAAAACCAGACCGAAAAGCGCCCATGTAAACGTCACCCAGACACAATAGGACAGGGCCATCCATCCAATCTTTGCCGACCACCTGACGGCGCGGGTGAAGCGCGCAAATGCCAAGGCTGTGAGGAAGACAGCAGCGCCCTGCGCGATGAAGAAGGCCACACCGAAGATCATCGGATGAACTCCACGCGATCGATCAGATCGCCCTTGAACGAATAGATGGCCATCACCTCGAACGGCTCGGATTCAGGCGAGCGCGACACATGCTCGCGCACCACGATCTGGTCGGCATAGACGAACTTCTCGAGCACGGTCGCCCGATTCTGCGGGAATTCGGCGAAGACTTTCGCATATCCATCGCGGATGCCGGCGCGGCCCTGGCGCACGACATCTCCACGATAGCCGCCCTCGCAGCCCTCCTCGGTGAACATCGCCGCATAAGCGTCGACATCCTGCGCATTGTACCGGTCCATCAGCCGGTCGAGCAGAGCTTCACGAGCTTGGCTCACCGGTCGCACTCCCCGAACACGACATCGATCGCCGATAGCACAGCAGTCGTGTCGGCCAGCATGTGGCCCTTCATCATGAAGTCCATCGCCTGGAGGTGGCTGAACGCCGTCGGGCGAATCTTGCAGCGATAGGGCTTGTTGCTGCCGTCGCTGACCAGGAACACGCCGAATTCACCCTTGGGGCTTTCGGTCGCGACGTAGACCTCGCCCGCGGGCACGTGGAAGCCTTCGGTGTAGAGCTTGAAGTGATGAATCAGCGCTTCCATCGATTGCTTCATCTCGCCACGCAACGGCGGGACGACCTTGCGATCGAGGCTCGCGATCGGACCTTCCGGCATTTCGGCGAGGCATTGTTTGATGATGCGCGCCGACTGGCGGACCTCCTCGACCCGGACCATGAAGCGATCGTAGCAATCGCCGCGCGTGCCAACCGGCACATCAAAGTCCATCCGGTCGTAAACGTCGTATGGCTGTGATTTGCGGATATCCCAAGGAATCCCGGCGGCGCGGATCATGGGGCCGGAAAAGCCCCAGGCGATCGCGTCGTCGCGGCTGACCGTGCCGATATCGACATTGCGCTGCTTGAAGATGCGGTTGTCCGCGACCAGGCTGATCGCGTCCTCGAACAGGCGCGGCAGGCGCGTGTCGCACCATTCGCCAACGTCGGCGAGCAGCTTCAGCGGCACGTCCTGGTGGACGCCGCCGGGGCGGAACCATGCCATGTGCATGCGTGCGCCCGACGCGCGCTCGAAGAAGCCGTACGTATCCTCGCGGACCTCGAACAACCACAGGTTCGGCGTCATCGCGCCGACGTCCATCACGTGCGAACCGAGGTTCAGCATATGGTTGGAGATGCGGCTCAGTTCCGCGAACAGCACGCGCAGATATTGCGCGCGGATCGGCACCTCGATGCCCAGCAGTTTCTCGATCGCGAGAACGTAGCTGTGCTCCATGTTGAGCGGCGAGCAATAATCCAGCCGGTCGAAATAAGGCAAAGCCTGGAGATAGGTCTTATACTCGATCAGCTTCTCGGTGCCGCGATGGAGCAGGCCGACATGCGGATCGACACGCTCGACGATCTCGCCATCCAGCTCCATCACCAGGCGCAACACGCCGTGCGCGGCGGGATGCTGCGGACCGAAGTTGATCGTGTAATTGTCGATACCGCTTTCGGTATCGTGCGTCGGCGCGTCCGAGGTACCGATGGTGACGGTGCGATTAGCCATTGCAGCGCACCTCCGTCGCCCCGGCGGAGGCCGGGGCCGCTGCTGTCCGGAGCGCGCGCTCGCCTCCTGCGATCCCGGCCTCCGCCGGGATGACGAACATGTTCGTCACTTCTTCACCTCGTCGGCCTTGAGCGGCGCCGGTGCGCCGGGCGCTTCCGCCGCCTTGGCCTTCTCGTCGCCGGGAAGGATATATTCAGCACCCTCCCACGGGCTCATGAAATCGAAATTGCGGAAGTCCTGCGCGAGCTTGACCGGCTCATAAACGACGCGCTTTTCCTCTTCCGAATAACGCAGCTCGACATAGCCGGTCAGCGGAAAATCCTTGCGCTGCGGATGGCCCTTGAAACCGTAATCGGTGAGGATGCGGCGCAGGTCGGAATTACCCTCGAACAGCACGCCATACATGTCGAAAACTTCGCGCTCGAGCCAGCCGGCGACCGGCCACAGTCCGGTCACCGACGGCACCGGTTTGGTCTCGTCGGTCGCGACATGAACGCGAATGCGGTGGTTCCTGGTCAGGCTAAGCAGGCAATAGACGACTTCGAACCGCTCGGGACGATCGGGGTAGTCGACGCCGGCGATTTCCATGAGCTGCTGGTAAGCAAGATCATCGCGCAGGATGCGCAGCGCATCGACCACGCGCTCGCGCCGAACGTCGAGGCGGATTTCGCCGACCTTGTCGGTCGCGGAAATGAGCGCGTCACCGAGCGCGGCGGTCGCCGCTTCGATCACGCCGTCATTGCTGGCAAACCTAGGATGAGGCGCGCCCATCAGCCGTTCGTCCTGAGCGAAGCCGAAGGGCTCAGCACGAACGGGATGGACGAAATACACAAAGACCTCACCGCTCGATCGTCCCCACGCGGCGGATCTTCCGCTGAAGCTGCATGATGCCGTAGAGCAAGGCTTCCGCGGTCGGCGGGCAGCCCGGCACGTAGATGTCGACCGGAACGATCCGGTCGCAGCCGCGCACCACGCTGTAGCTGTAATGATAATAGCCGCCGCCATTGGCGCACGAACCCATCGAGATGACATATTTGGGTTCGGACATCTGATCATAGACGCGACGCAGCGCCGGGGCCATCTTGTTACAGAGCGTTCCCGCGACGATCATCACGTCCGATTGACGCGGGCTGGCGCGCGGCGCGGCGCCAAATCTTTCAAGATCATAGCGCGGCATGTTCACGTGGATCATTTCGACCGCGCAGCAAGCGAGACCGAAGGTCATCCACCATAGCGAGCCGGTACGCGCCCATTGGAAAAGCTCCTCGGTCGATGTGACGAGGAAGCCCTTGTCCTGAACCTGCGAATTCAGATCG
>DATMIP010000294.1:0-4575 GCA_035554515.1 Sphingomonas sp.
CCTTACCTCGCGCCCAATCGCCCCGACCGACGCGATCGCGGCAATGCTCGCGGCGGCCTATCGCACGGGCGACGATGCGACGATCAGGGCGATCGTCGGCGTAGCCAAGGCTACCTTTCCCGACGATATCGCCGAGATTGACCGGCTTGCCGCCGGCGATGCGGCCGTACTCGCAACCTCGCGACGCGACGAGCAATTGCGCGAACAGGCACGCATCGCCGCCGCGACCTTCTTTGAAATCTGGAAGGGAGAATTGGAATTGGGCGCGAGCCGATCCACCGGCAGTTCGCGCGTATTCGGTCTTTATGCCTCGGCCAAACTCAATCGCGACGGGCTGCGCTGGCGCCAGCGGCTGTCCGGCCGGCTAGATTATCAGCGGACCAATGGCACGACCACGACGGACCGCATGCTGATTGCCTACCAGCCTAGCTACAAATGGAATGAAGATCTCTACGCTTTCGGGCTCGCCCAGTTCGAGCGCGACCGCTCGCTTGGCTATTCCAATCGCGAAACACTGGGCGCCGGTGTCGGCCTAACCGTGTTCAAGGGCAAGAGCGGCAAGATCGAGATCGAGGGCGGTCCCGCGGTCCGCCAAACGGATTTCATCGGTCAGCCCCGCCGCACCACCATCGCCGGTCGGGCTTCGCTTGCCGCCCGCTTCTCGCTCAGCCCAACCCTCAGCCTTACCCAGGACGCCGCCCTGTTCCTGGAAGCAGGCGACACCACCGCGACCTCAACGACCGCCATCGACACGCGGCTGATCGGGCGGCTCAAGGCGAGACTGTCCTACAATCTCCAGTACGAACAGGATGTGTTCGAAGGCCGCAACTCGCTGGACACGATCGGTCGCGCGACCTTCGTGTACGCTTTCTGATGACCGCGATCGTACGGATCGCGCGTCCCAAGGACATCGATGCCCTCTACGAAATGGCCAAGCTGACGGGCGGCGGTTTCACCAACCTGCCGGCCGATCGCGATGCGCTGGCCGCCAAGCTGGCCTCGTCCGACGCGGCGATCGAGCAGGAGGAGGATGCCCCGGGCAGCCATCTCTATGTTCTGATGATGGAGGATCTGGAGACGGGCCGGATCGCAGGCACCGCGCAGATCATGTCGCGCGTGGGCGAGCACGAGCCTTTCTATTCTTACCGGCTTGGTGCGGTGTCGCAGCACTCGGCCGAGCTTGGCCGGACCTTCCGTGCCGAAATGCTGAACCTGGTCACCGATCTTGAGGGTTCGTCGGAAGTTGGAGGGCTGTTTCTTCATCCGCGCTATCGGGCCGGCGGGCTGGGCATGCTGCTCGCGCGCAGCCGTTATCTTTTCATCCGCCGCCACCGCGCGCGCTTCGCCGACCGGCTGCTGGCCGAGCTGCGTGGTGTGATCGACGAGGCTGGAAACGCTCCCTTCTGGGACGGGCTGGCGGGGCGCTTCTTTGGCATGAGCTTCCGTGAAGCGGACGCTTTCAACGCGGTGCGGGGTAACCAGTTCATCGCCGATCTCATGCCCAAACATCCGATCTACCAGGCGATGCTGACCGACGGCGCGCGTGCCGTCATCGGTGTCCCCCACCCGAATGGGCGCGCGGCGATGCGGATGCTGGAAGACGAGGGGTTCACCTACGAAGGCTATATCGACATTTTCGATGGTGGCCCGACAATGACCGTGGCGACCAACCGCGTGCGGACCGTTCGCGATTCAGGCGAGGCGGTGATCGACTATCTGGGGGTCGAGAATCCCCATCGCGCAATCCTGGCGTCCGGAAGGCTGGCTGATTTCCGTGCGATCCTGGGAGAGGTAAGCTTTGCCGGCGGGTTCGGCATCGACGCCGCGAGCGCGACCGTACTCGGCGTCGGGGTCGGTGATCGCCTGATTCACGTCGCTCGCTGAATGATCCGCGAGATCAACTTCGACGGACTGGTGGGGCCCAGTCATAATTATGCCGGCCTGAGCCCCGGCAATCTCGCCGCCAGCGCCAACGCCGGGAAGATCGCTTTCCCACGGGCAGCCGCGCTCGAGGGCATCGCCAAGATGCGGGTCAATCTGGGGCTGGGACTGAGGCAAGGCCTGCTGCTGCCCCATCGCCGCCCCAACAAAGCATGGCTCGCGAGCCTGGCCACCGACGCCGCGTCGGCCGCGCCGTGGATGCGCGCGGCCGCGCTGTCGGCCTCCCCGATGTGGGCCGCGAACGCGGCGACCGTCTCGCCTGCAGCCGATACGGCGGACGGCCGCTGCCATCTGACCGTCGCCAACCTTCTGACCATGCCGCATCGCAGCCATGAGTGGCCTGAGACGCTCGCCCAATTGCGTATTGCCTTCGCGGCCCCGCATTTCGCGGTGCACGGCCCGGTGCCGGCGCCTTTCGGCGACGAGGGCGCGGCCAACCATATGCGGCTCGCTCGCGCGCATGACGCGCCGGGCGTGGAGATCTTCGTCCATGGCGTCGCCGGCGGTGGTTTCCCGGTGCGGCAACATGGCGAAGCGGGCCGCGCCATTGCACGCGTGCACGGCCTGTCTCCCGACCGGACCCTCCACGTGGCGCAAGCGGAAGCGGCGATCGCCGCCGGTGCCTTTCATAATGACGTGGTCGCGGTGGCGGACGGGTTGACGCTGTTCGCGCATGAGCAGGCCTTCGCCGACGCACCAGCTTTCTACGCGGCGCTCCGACGATTGCTGCCCGACGTGACGATCGTCGAAGTGCCGGCGAGCGCGGTGCCGTTGGGCGACGCGATCCGATCCTATTTGTTCAACGCCCAGCTCGTTACCATGCCGGAGGGCGGTCAGGCCCTGATCCTGCCAGCCGAAGCGCGCGAGACGCCTTCGGTCTGGACCTGGCTAGAGGCGATGGTTGCGAGCAACGGCCCGATCCGGAAGCTCGAACTGGTCGATGTGCGCCAGTCGATGGCGAATGGCGGCGGCCCGGCCTGCCTGCGGCTGCGCGTCGTTGCCGATCCAGAGACGATCGATCCGCGCTTCCTGGCCGATGACGCGAAGCTCGACCGGGTGGCGGCTCTGATCGAGCGCCATTGGCCGGAGAGCATCGCGCCTGATCGGCTCGGCGATCCTGCCCTGTGGGCGGAAATCGAGGCGGCGCGGGCGGCTTTGCTCGCCCTGCTGGGACTGGCCGAGCTCGCCCGGCAATAACAGGGGAAGACACGCCCGAGCCGGCTTCGGCGCGGAGACGGGATCAGGTGTAAAACCCTCTCCCCGGCGAGGCGAGAGAGCCTGCTTCAATTCCACGTCGGGCTAAGCTTCCTCCGCCGGTTCGTCCTCAGCGGGCTGCAAGGGTTCGCGGCGGCTTTGGTCGATTTTATGCTTGAGCCGTTCGGCCTCGGCCCGCTCGATCGCGCGCTGTGCCTTGGTGCGGCCGTGCAGTGCACGCGCCTCGGTTGCCGCCTTGGCGGCTGCCGCCCGATCGCGCGCCTTGCGTGCCTGCCGGAGATTGATGACGTCGCCCATTCGGGGCTTAACCTACCATCGGCAATGGCCGGGACCGAGCGAATTTTGGCGCACAGGTAGGAGCGAGAAGGGAGCGATGGAGATTCATCTTGACCGACGAGCGACGCCGCTGTGCGCCAAAATTCGCCCGCCGCTAGGGTCCCAGCAAAGTAGTACTTTGCTGGGTGCCCTTCGCGGTCGCCCGGAGAAGGCCTCCGGCTACGTTGCTTGCTTGCGCGTAGCGTCGGCTACGCGGCTGCGCGGCGCGCCTTGCCGGCGGCCTTCTCCGGACGATCACGGCCGTTGCCGGTGGCAGGTTAAGCCCCATCAGGCACTGCCATCGTGATCGCGTGGCGCGCAAGCCTGGCGGTGATCGGCGTTTTGGCGAGCACCTCGCCGTCGATCGAGATCGACAAGGGCGGATCGGTCGCGATGCGGAATTCCTTACCGCGGAATTCGCGGACCGAACCGCGCACTTGATCGGGCCCGATCAGGCTCATGCTCCAGCTCCAGAACAATTTGGCGCGCAGCCGCCCCTCGATCGCCTGGATCACGATATCGCCGTCATCGACCTCGGTCTGGACCAGCTCGGCGCCGCCGTGGAAGCGACCATTGGCGATCCGCACCTCGAGCGCGTCGATCGTCACCGCCGACTTGCCACGGCCGATGGTGAGCCTGAACGGCTTGAACCGCGACATTTGCAGCGCGGCCCAGGCAAGATAGCCCGGCCGGCCCAACCATTTTTTGAGGCCGTGCGGCACGGTCTTGGCAATCAGGGGCGACAGGCCGATCGCGGCGCAATTGGCGAAATAATCGCTGTCGATCATGCCGAGATCGATCGGCTTGCTCTTGCCCCCGGTGATCACGCCGATCGCACCGGCCACATCCATCGGGATGCCGAGCGAGCGCGCGAAGCTGTTGGCGGTACCGAGCGGCAGCAAGGCGAACACCGTGTCGCTGCCCACGAGATGATCGACCGAGCCCGAAATCGAACCGTCGCCGCCGCCGACGATCACCATCGGCGCTTTGGCGATCGCGGCCTTGATGAGGGAGCCCATCGCTTCCGGATCTTCGACGGCATGGGCGTCGATCAGCTTGATGCCGGCGGCCGACAGCAGGTCGCGCGCCTCCTCGAATGCCTCC
>DATMIP010000295.1:0-13904 GCA_035554515.1 Sphingomonas sp.
GCGGTAAATATTCGCCGCTCGAAGTCGCTGACTGGATCGAGGCACACGCTAAAACGGGCATCGCGGCCCTGGCCGATGCGGAGGCGGCCGCCCAGGACAAGGCCGCTCCCGACTATCGCCGGATGACGATCGATATCGCCATCCAGTGCGCGCTGGGCCGGTTCTTCGCCGCCAAATTGCGGGCGGGCATCCTGTTCGCGCTGTTCCAGCAGACGGGCGACGCAGGTGCGCTCGCACACGCGGTCACCCTCTACCGCGAAGCACGCGCCGCGCTGGCCGACGGCGCGGCGCGGGCCGACCGCGTGTATATGCGCGACATAACCTTCGGCCAGGAATTCAATTTGCGCGGCCACTGGATCGATCGTCTGCCGGCGATCGACCGCGACATTGCCGCGATCGCGCAACTGTCCACCCGGACCGACAAGGCCGATCCCCGCGCCGCGAAGGCCGTCCAGGCCGCTCTGGGCCGGCCGGTGCGGCCGCGACCGGTTGCGAGCCATCGTCCGCCCGGGATGTTCCACGCCGGGCAACCGTTGACCCTCACGATTACGGTGCGGGGCGCCGTGCGGAACGTGCGACTCCATTACCGCCATGTCGACCAGGCCGAACGCTATGCGATCATCGATATGGCGCGGAACGGCGGCAGCTTCACCGCCGCGATTCCGGCCGCTTACACCGGCAGCAATTTCCCGCTTCAATATTATTTCGTAATCGAGCCAGCGTCCGGACCTGCCGCGATTTATCCGGGGTTCGATGCCTCGCTCGACAACAGCCCTTATTATGTTTGTCGGCGGGCCTGAACTGCCTCTTCCCGCGCCGATAAGGCGTCCGCACGCTGGACGCCATTTTCGGGCGGGCTTAACATCGCAACCGCTTGACCTGCGCAACTCAACGTTGCGGCTGTGGAGGGCCAGCTGATGCATCACATTCAATATTTCCGGCAATATTTTCGGCGATTTGGGTGCCGGCTCATCCTGGCGATCGGCTTGCTCGCCTTGGGCAACGCCGCGCAGGCGCAGGATTCGGCGTTGATCCCCGACACCTCGATCCCGATACCGGCGCTCCAGTTCGACAGCGCGGGCGCCCTGGTCATCCAGGCCTCGCCAACGTCCTCACAGCACGATTTCGACTATCTGATCGGAACGTGGACGCTGAAAAATCGCAAATTGGCCGCGCGGCTGGAACATTCGACGGAATGGATCGCCTATGAATCGCGCGTCGAGCTGCATCAGATACTCGGCGGCATGGGCAATATCGATAAATATACCGAGCAGGTACCGGGAAAACCTTATGAAGGCGTCGCCCTGCGCCTGTTCAACCCCAGGACTCATCTCTGGAGTATCTATTGGGCGGACGGCAATTCCGGGACACTTGACCCGCCTGTCGTGGGATCCTTCGAGAACAAGATCGGTCATTTCTTCGCCCGCGACACATATCGCGGCACGCCGATCATTGTGGTTTTCCGGTGGGACGTTCGCAATCCTGCACGTCCGATCTGGAGCCAGGCCTTCTCGGCCGACGAAGGCAAGAGCTGGGAATGGAATTCGATCAACGTGTCCGAACGCGCGCCCTGACCCGCCAGGGCATGTAGGCTATGCCTGAATCTGAAGTTCGCTCGCCTATTCCCTTCCGTCACCCTGAACCCGTTTCAGGGTCCATCTTGCCTCGACCAAAGACGTCGCCTGTCGGACGATGGATGCTGAAACGAGTTCAGCATGACGGAACTAACAAACTATTCGAGCGCGTTCCGCCTCAGCGAGACGAGTCGAATACCTACCCGCCCTCGCCGCTCGCGGAACCGCATCCGGAATGATAACATAGCCGACCCGCACGCGAGGCGAGAAGCGATCCGATGGCTGCCCCTACCGATTATGTCGTGATCTTCGGGGCGGCGGTGGGTGCGGACGGGCGGCCGAGCGGCAGCCTCGAACGGCGCGTCGCCGGGGCGCTGGCCTGGTGGCATGCGCATCGCGACGTCCATTTCCTGCCGACGGGCGGGATCGGCCGTCACGGGCCCGCCGAGGCCGCGGTGATGCGCGACATGCTGATCGCGGCCGGCGTCGCTCCGGCGCGCATCACCCTTGAGGACAAGGCACGCGACACGCTCGAATCGGTGCGGCTGTGCGATCGCATCCTGCGCGCGCGCGGTGACGCGGGCGCGATCATATGCTGCACGAGTCCCTATCATCAGCTACGCTGCACCTTGCTGTTCCGCATGCTGGGCTACACTGTGATCGTGCCCCCGATGCCGTCCGATCGCGCGGCGCTTCCCGCCGCCAAATATTGGCGGTTCCGGGGGAAGGAATTGCTGTCGGCACCGTACGATATGATACAGCTCGCGCTGCGGCGCCGGCCGGCCGGCATCAAGGGAGGGCATGAATGACGCGCAACCTGTTGATCGCCACCGGCGCGCTGATCGCGGTCGCCGTAATGCTCTACGCCTTCGCCTTCCGCCCCAAGCCGCCGCCGCCCGACAATGCGATCGCGCAGCTGGTTGACGCTGCCGAGCATCTCTGCCTGTCCAACACCAGCAGCACCAGCACCGCCACGATCCAGTCGCAGCTCGCCACGATCAAGGGCCTGAGCGCAGGCGCCAGCGCGGGCACCGCCAGGGTCGAAACGCGCGGCGCGATCGCGGCGCTCGAGGGCACGCTCAAGGCGCAGGAGAATGACAAGATCCGCGCCTGCATGCAGCCCTATAGCGACAAAATGCTGACGCTAATCCACTAGGCCTTTCCGCACTGGGGTGCCGCCATGCTCGTCAAGCCGATGACCGGATATCTCGTTCTCGCGCTCGCCCTCGCGGGTCCGGCGGCCGCCCAGACGGGCAGCCAGCGCGCGGCGGCTGAGGCGGCGGCGCGCAGCCAGCGCTTCGCCGAACTGCTCAAAGCCGCCGAGCATAATTGCCTCTCCAACACCACCAGCACGCAGACATCGTCGCTGCGCGGCTTCTTTTCGAACGTGCTCCATGGTCTGTCGGTGGCGGTCGGCTTCACCCGCCAGAGCGAGGAGATACGCGGCGCCGCGCGTGATCTGCCCGCCCGCTATCGCATGATCGAAAATGATCAGATCCGCGCCTGCATGAACCGCTACACGGCGGCCTTCATCGGCTTTGCGAGCAACGCCGCGCCCGCCGTTGACGACAATGCCGCCTGGCCCGAGCCGATCGACGTCCATCTCAACCTGATCCATCCGGCCGATTTCGATCCGCGCAAATTCGCCGATACCGTCCAGCTCAACCTGCAAAGCACCAAGGGGCTCGTCATCTCCGATCGGCTCGCAATGCAGGATCCGCGCGGGCTGGCTTATTATGCCGCACGACTGCGCTATCCCAAGCCGGGCGAGACGATCCGTGGCACGCTCGTCAACGAAACCCGCGACGGCTATCGCACGAACGGCCGCCCTCCGATCACTGCCCTGTGTTTCGATCGCGCTCCGAACATGCCGCCGCCATCATCGGTGCGCTACGAAGATTTCGATTGCCTCACGGGCAAGACCTGCAAGCCGTCGAGCCGCTCGGCGCGCTGGCTGCGCGCCTGCCCGACCGATTCCGCCCAGGCCAATACGATGCCGGCCGGCCCACGGACGCTGTCGGACAGTCCAGCCGCGGGAGCGGCCGTCGCGGGCGTGGTACGCGACGAGCGTCCGAAATGGGTCGTGCCATCGGTCGCCGCGATCGGCGACAGCAATCCGGAGGGCGTCGGCTACACCATCTTCACGCTCGAAACCCATCTGTTCCGCCGGGCGGACATCAGCGCGGTTGAGCTCGATCTCGACGTCAACGGAACGGTCGTGCTCGAATCGGGTCTCGAACCCTCCGAACGTCCCATCGCGAACGACCCCGATCATCCGCTCAGCATCAGCTTTGCGCTGCAATCGCTTGATTTTGCAGGCGCGGATCTTGGCTGTGACCGCATCGGCGTGTCGCTTCGCCCGATTGGGCCCGATGGCGTGCGCCACACGCCGGTCCGCGCGACGCTCGATTATGTCGCGCTGCGCGATGTGCTCGATCGCCGCGCGCAATTGGGGCCGGGCACGATGCGCTGGAGCGCGGGCTATGTCGTGCCGCGGCGCGAGTGGCGCGCGATCGCCGAGCTGCGCTCCTACATCTACCCTGCAGCCGACGCCGCGCTACGCGGTCGCGCCGCCGATCATGCGAGCGCCGACAAACAGGCGCTCGACGCACTTCACCTCGTTTATCAAGGGCTTCCGGTCGTCGGCGTGGTGCGCCCGCCCCGCACGATCCAGCCCAACGGCACCGCCGCCTTCGGCCTGGCCGCCGGCTTGGTGCGCCCCAACGGCCAGATCCGCTTCACCTTCTCCCCCGCCGACGAAGCCAGGCTCGCGGCCTACCTTTACGGGCTCGCGGGGCAGCGCCCTGACGTCGCCCGCGTGATCGCGGCCAAACCCTTCCTCTTCCAGGCCAACAGCGCCTCGCGCACCATCCCCGGCGTGTGCGAACGCAGGTTCTGACGTGCGCCGCGACTGTCGCTCATCAAGTTCGTTTCTGCGCATTTTTACATTTTCGTCCGCACAGCTCGTCGCAAACGAGGCCGTTCCGGCCCTGTCTTTCATCCGCCGTTCAGCCAATTTGCGCAGAATTGCGCCCTGTTCGTCTCAACGAAGGAGGAGTAGATGCGGACAACCTCGAAGCTTCTTCTCGGCGCCGTCGGTGTCCTTGCGGCAGCAGGCACAGCGCTTGCGGCGGCCGACCGCAGCCACGTCATGACCGTGGCGATGCCCGACGGCAGCGTGGCCCACATCCGCTACGTCGGCGATGTCGCGCCGCGTGTGGCCGTCGCGCCAGCCGTGCGGGCGATGCCGGTAGCGATGCTCGATGCGGACCCGTTCGCGATGATGGAGCGCATCTCGCTCGCGATGGACCGGCAGATGGACGCGATGCTGCAGCAGGCGGCGCTGCTGGCGAAGGCCACGCCCGCCACTGACGGCGCGCTCAGCACTGCGGCATTGTCTGGCCTGCCCGCGGGCACGATGAGCTACAGTGTCACCTCGTACAGCAGCAGCGATGGCGCCTCATGCAGCCAGAGCGTCCAGGTTACGTCGCTCGGGCAGAACCAGCCGCCCAGGGTGGTCAAGCAGAGCCAGGGCGACTGCACCGCCATGAACAGCCGCGCGCCGATCCCGGCTGTGCAGCAGGCAAAGCCCGCCGCGCCCACGCTGACGCCGGCGAGCCTGGAGAAAGCTAAAGAGCCGGCGCCCAAGGGGCCGGTGATTTAAAGCGTCGCCCCACCATTCACGTCACCCCAGCGCAGGCTGGGGCCTCATGTGACTCTTGCGACGCCGGAGTCTCTCGATCTCCTGAGCCCCCGGCCTGCGCTGGGGTGACGGATTGGCTGGACGGGCGGTTCTTCGGCGAGCCGCCCGTCGCCTTATCGCCCGACCGACACGATCTCGATCGCGTCGTCCTTGCCGCCGAACGGCAGCAACTCGCCCTCGCCCGCGCCGATCAGCGCCTGCGCCAGCGGGGCCTGCAGCCCGATCAGCCCGGCCGCCGGATCGGCCTCGTCTTCTCCGACGATCTGCACGTCGCGCTGCTTCCCGTTGAGCGTGAAGCGGACCCTGCTGCCGAAGCCGACCTCGTCCGTCGGCGGCGCGGGCGCGAGCTGCGCCGTTGCCAGTCGCTTGCGCCAGTAACGCATAGTGCGCTTCTGATCGTCGCTCGGCGCATCGATCGCTTCATATTCGGCGACCTTCTCCTCGATCAGCCTGAGCCCGCATGGCGTCACCAGATTGGGTCCCGGCGGGATCGGCAGCTCGAATTTCGGCTCCAGATGTTCCTCGTCGCTCTCGCGACGGAAGGCGACGCTCACTCCATCTTCTCCTTATTCACCACCCCCGCTTTGTAGACCCTTGTCATAACGCTGCACCATCCGTTGCGTCGCAGCCTTTCGCCTGCCAAAGGCGCGAGCATTCCCAGGGAGTGCAAAGATGAGCGACGTCAAGCGCGTGGTGCTGGCCTATTCGGGCGGGCTCGACACGAGCGTGATCCTGAAGTGGCTGAAGGAGACCTACAATTGCGAGGTCGTGACCTTCACCGCCGATCTCGGCCAGGGCGAGGAACTGGAGCCAGCGCGCGCCAAGGCCAAGCTGATGGGCGTCCGTGACGAGCACATATTCATCGACGATCTGCGCGACGAATTCGTGCGCGATTATGTGATGCCGATGATGCGCGCCAACGCGCTCTATGAGGGCCTCTATCTGCTCGGCACCTCGATCGCGCGGCCGCTTATCGCCAAGCGCCAGATCGAGATCGCCAAGCAGGTCGGCGCCGACGCGGTCAGCCATGGCGCGACCGGCAAGGGCAATGATCAGGTCCGCTTCGAGCTCGGCTATTATGCGCTCGCGCCCGATATCCGCGTAATCGCGCCGTGGCGCGAATGGGATCTCACCAGCCGTACCCGCCTGATCGAATATGCCGAGCAGCACCAGATTCCCGTGCCGAAGGACAAGCGCGGCGAGAGCCCGTTTTCGACGGACGCCAACCTTCTCCACACCTCGTCCGAAGGGAAGGTGCTCGAGGATCCGTGGGACGAGGTGCCGGATTATGTCTATTCGCGCACCGACAATCCCGAGGACGCGCCGGACACGCCCCAGGTGATCACGGTGGATTTCGAGCGCGGCGATGCGGTCGCGATCGATGGCGTCGGCTACGGCCCGGCGGACCTGCTCGCCAAGCTCAACGAACTCGGCAAGACGCACGGTATCGGCCGGCTCGACCTGGTCGAGAATCGCTTCGTCGGCATGAAGAGCCGCGGCATGTACGAGACGCCGGGCGGCACCATCTATCATCTCGCCCATCGCGGCATCGAGCAGATCACGCTCGATCGCGGCGCCGCCCACCTCAAGGACGAGCTCGCGCCGCGTTATGCCGAGCTCATCTATAACGGCTTCTGGTTCTCGCCCGAGCGCGAGATGCTGCAGGCGGCGATCGACCATAGCCAGGAGACGGTGACGGGTACCGTCCGACTGAAGCTCTACAAGGGCAGCGTGATCGTCACCGGCCGCAAATCGCCCTTCTCGCTCTATTCGGAGAAGGTCGTGACGTTCGAGGACGATCAGGGCGCCTACGACCAGCGCGACGCGGCCGGCTTCATCAAGCTCAACGCGCTGCGCCTGCGCCTGCTGGGCCGTCGCGACGGACGCTGAGCCGGCGAGTCGGCTTTCCCTGCTGGCAGATGTTCGAGCGCCCTCCCCGCCTGGGAAGGGCGCTCACATCTTTACTTTCCCGTCGGCAGTCCATGCTCCTCGAGCATCGGGACGATATCGGGATCCTTGCCATAGAAAGCGCGGAACATGGCGCCATAGTCCTGGGTGTGGCCGCGCGACAGGATGAGGTCGCGGAAGCGCTGCCCATTTTCGCGCGTCATTCCGCCATGATCCATGAACCAATGGTAGGAAGCATGCTCCAGCATCTGCGTCCACAGATAGGCATAATAGCCCGCCGAATAGCCATTTCCCCAGATGTGGAGGAAATAGGTTGAACGGTAGCGCGGCGGGACGTGATCCGTTTCCAGTCCCATCGACGCGAGCGCCTTCTTCTCGAACGCCGCTACGTCCTGACGTGGCGCGCTCGCCGGCAGGCTGTGCCAGTCCATGTCCAGCGTCGCCGCCTCGACCACCTCTCCCAGCACATATCCCTGGTTGAACTTCGCCGCCTTCTTGATCTTGTCGACCAACGCCTGCGGAATTGGGGCGCCTGTGCTATAATGTTTGGCATAATTGGCGAGGACCTTTGGGTCGAGCGCCCAATGCTCGTTGAACTGCGACGGAAATTCGACCCAGTCACGTGCCGTGCTGGTGCCCGAAATCGATGGGTAGACCTGTGCGGCGAACAGTCCGTGCAGCGCGTGCCCGAATTCGTGGAACATCGTATTCGCGTCGTCGAACGTGATCAGCGCCGGCTGGCCGGCGGCGGGCTTGGTGAGGTTGGCGACGTTGTAGATGACCGGCTTGGTCCCGAGCAGATAGGATTGCCCGACGAAATTCGACATCCACGCACCGCCGGTTTTGTTGTCGCGCTTGAAATAGTCGAAATACATCAGCCCGAGCTCGGACCCGTCCTTGTCATATACGGTGTAGACCATCACGTCGGGCTGATAGACGGGAATGTCGGTGCGACGCTTGAACGTCAGCCCGTAAAGCTCATTGGCCGCGAAAAAAACTCCCTTCTCGAGCACGGCGCTAAGCTCGAGATATGGCTTCACCTCATTTTCGTCGATGTCATATTTCGCCTTGCGGATTCGCTCCGAATAGCGGTTCCAGTCCCAGGGCTTCAGGGCGAAATTCTCGCCCCCCGCGGCGATCGCAGCCTGCAGTTCGGCCGCCTCGGCCTTCTGTTCGGCCGCAAGCGCCGGGACGAGCTGCGCCATGAACGCCTTGGCCGCCTGCGGCGTTTTGGCCATCTGGTCCTGCAGGACGTAATCCGCCCAGGTCGCGAAGCCGAGCAGCGCAGCCTTCTGCGCCCTCAGATACGCCAATTCGCGGATCGTCTCGCGCGTGTCGTTGGCGTCGCCCTTCTCGGCACGGGTCCAGCTCTGGTTGAACAGTGCCTCGCGCGTGGAACGGTCAGCCAGATTTTGCAGTGCCGGCTGCTGGGTCGTGTTCTGAAGCGGCAGGACATATTTGCCCTCCAGCTTGCGTTCGGCGGCATCCTTGGCGGCGGCGGCAATGGCGCCTTCATCGAGGCCTGCCAGCTTGATCTTGTCGTCGACAATCAGCGCACCGGCCTTCGCAGCAGCGACGAGCTTCTGCTGGAACGCCGTCTCCAGCGTCGAAAGCTGGGTGTTAAGTGTGCGCAGCTTGACCTTGTCAGTCTCCGAAAGCTGGGCCCCCGCGCGAATGAAGCTCCGATGATAGACTTCGAGCAATTGACGCTGCTCGGGCGTCAGCTGGAGCGTCTCCCGACGCGCATACACCGCCTGAACACGCGCGAATAATTTGGGGTTGAGATAGATCGAATCATTGTGCTGGGAGAGCTTCGGAGTTTCTACCTGCTGCACCTTGTCGAGCGTGGGATTGGTGTTGGCCTGGACCACACCGAAAAAGGTGCTGGCGGCACGGTCGAGCAGCCGACCCGAACGCTCCATGGCAGTGATTACATTGTCGAATGTCGGCGCGGCGGGATTATCGGCGATGCGCGTGATTTCAGCTGCCTGCTCGGCGATCCCAGCCTCGATCGCAGGCTGATAATCCTGGTCCTTGATCAAATCGAAGCGCGGCGCGTGAAACGGCAACGCGCTGGGAACGGCGAATGGATTGGTGGCGGGAAGCGCTGCTTCACCCATTGAGGCAATCAGACATGCGGATACCGCCGAGGTCCAGAGCCACGTCGTTGATTTCATGTTGGTAGATTCCTTCGGAGATGCGTTCGGCCCGGAAGCCGGATGGCCGAGCGTGGGGCCGCATCCCGCGAGAATCAAGCACTTGAAGGATCGGGAGCGGCATGCGCCGCTCCCTTTCACGTCAGGATAGGAAGGGCATCACGCCCAACGGCACCACCGGGCGCCCGAACGTGTCGTTGGTCACAATTCCGAAGCTGCCGTACAAGGCAAGCGATCCGCACGCCAGACCAAGCCAGCCGCCGGCCTGGCTGAGGCTCGAATTGCCAAGGATCGCACCCAGGCCGAGCAAACCAAACGTCGCCCAAAGTGTCAGGAAGACAAAGAAGAGCGTCTTCGGGAGGCGGAAGGTGCTGATCCACAGATAGAGCGTCAACACGCCCCAAAGCAGCAAAGCCACTCCGACTGTGGAACCGGCGCCTGCGATATCGATCCAGCCATTATGCGCGAACAGCAGCAGAAATGCGAACCACCACCAGAAAGCGCCATAACTCAGGAACGCGGTCATGCCGAACGTGTTTCCGAGCCGGAATTCGAACGCCCCCGCAAGTATCTGCATAAGTCCACCGAACGCGAGTGCCAGCGGGATTACCACCGGCTCACCACCGGCAGGCAAAATGCCCGCGTTGATCAAGCTCAGCAAAACCGTCGTCAGCCCGAACGCGACAAGTCCCAACGCGGCAGGATTAGCCTGCGGCGCGAGCGCCAATTGATCGTCAGCCATTTAGTCTCCCCCTGGCCCGGAATTGTCAGATGCCCCGGTGCCGGCCGCAGGCTATGGTTGCGCTATCCTGTGGTCAAGCCAACTATCACTCAACGCTCCGTCCCGCCATCAGCCGACCGAGACGGGCCAGGCTCGGTTTGCCGCCCGCGCTGAGCAGGCTCGCCCGAAAGATCCGGCCGAGCATGACGAATTCAACCGCTATGAACGCCGCCAGCATCACGCCCGAGCCGATCACTTCCCATAGAGGAACGCCCGCGCCCAGGCGGGCAAGCATGGCAAAGGGCGTGTAAAGGGGGATCCAGCTCATGATCCTGACGCCGATGCTCGACGGATCGCGAAGCACCGCCTGGGCGATGATCCCGATCGGTAACGCGATTACCAGCATCACGGGGCTGAGATAGGCCTGCGCATCGCGGAAACTATCGCTCATCGCACCGATCGCGAGAAAGATCATCGCAATCATCAAATAGCCGGCGATGAAATAATAGATCAGCGCCAGCGCTACGCTGGGTACTGCCAGCGGGGCCAGCGCCGGCCGCAGGAAATCGGCGATCATGCCCTGCGTGGCAAAGGCGGCCCCGATCGCGCATGCTGCCCAGAAGAGCACCATCGTCAGCCCAACGGCGACCGTGCCGAACAACTTTCCGTACATCAGCTCGTTCGGGCTGACGCAGGCAAGCACCGTCTCGATCAGCTTGTTGGATCGCTCCTCGACCGTGCCCTGGAGCATCCACGAGCCCGACAGCATCAGTGACATGAGCAGGATGTATGAGGTGAGCAAAGGCAGGATCGAACGGATCACGACCTGCTCCCGACCGTGACCGGGCGGTGGCATGTTGACGGCGATCAGCGGACTGACCTGGTCGGCCGCGGATACGGACGCGGAGGTCAACCCCTGCTCCCGCAGCAAATCGGCGCGCAGCGTGCGTGTCAGAACGTCCTGCAGCGCCCCCATCAGAGCCCCGGACGGCGGTGCATCCGACCAGAGCTGGACTGCTGCGCCGGGCTTGCCGAAGTCGGCGGGAATGAAGATGGCGTAATCCAGAGCATCGCGGCCCTGCTGCTTGCGGGGCGGGTTCACCAGATTGGGCATGGCCCTTGAGAGCTGCACCAATGTCCAGTCGCCCATTGCGGGCGATGGCGGCACAAATTCATAGCGCGGTTCGGGTGCTTTGAACGGCCGGGCTCCTGGCCCGGCGAAACGGGACATCGTAGCTTCGGCGTGGGCGGCGCCCCCGCCGAGCATGAAGGCCCGTATCTCGGCATCCGAATAGTAACGATCGTGTCGGGCCCACAAAGCGGCAGGGTCGGCACGATCGAGATCGTTCCGCTGCGCGTAGCGGGAAAGCGCAGCCAGTACGTCGCGCTGCTGCTCGAGTTCCAGTCGTTCGCGGATGGCGGGCCCGGCCTTACTCGTATGGTCGATCAGCATTACCGTCTCGGTGCCGGTTTTCTGCATGAAGTGCGACGCGATCGGCCCGATCGCGAGCGCAATCGGAATGATCAGCAAGGTTATCCAGAAGCTTCGTGCAGCGGCAATCTGGCGGAATTCGCGCGCCGCAATGAGCATGGTTCGGCTGTTCATGGCGCACTTCCTCCCCCGCCAACGACGTGCAGAAACACGTCATGGAGGCTCGGCCGCGCCTGTTCAAAACGACGCAGGGCAAAGCCGCGCTCGATGCAGGTCTGCAGCAGATCGCCCGGATCACTGCCTGGCGACAGCCGGACGTCCCACTCACGCCACCCTTCGCTCAGGCCTGCCTCTCGCGCAGCTGCGACGCCCGGCAAACCGGCAGGCGTCTCGCGGGAAACTATCGACAGCCGCGCCGGCAGGACAGCCCGCGCCTCATCCTGTGTTCCCTCGAACAATTTACGGCCATGCGCGAGAAGCAGCAGCCGATCGCACAGCCGCTCTGCATGCTGCATGACATGGGTTGAAAAGACGATGGTTGCCCCCTCCAACGAAAGCCGCCTCATCTCCGCTTCGAGCAGGCTCTGATTGACCGGATCGAGACCGGAAAAAGGTTCGTCGAGGATCAATAAGCGGGGCCTGTTGACGATGGCTGTCGCAAGCTGGACCTTCTGCGCCATGCCTTTTGAGAGCCTGTCGATCCTGATATTCGTCGAGTCCCCAAGTCCGAACCGGTCGAGCAAGGCCCGCCCCTCACGACGCGCGTCGACGCGCGTCATACCCTTGA
Source organism: Sphingomonas sp. (assembly GCA_035554515.1). Lineage (GTDB taxonomy): Bacteria > Pseudomonadota > Alphaproteobacteria > Sphingomonadales > Sphingomonadaceae > Sphingomonas_I. The sequence goes on from DATMIP010000295.1 coordinate 12,282, forward strand.
GGCGGCCGAAATATGTGATTGTATCGAGTGCGGTCATCGTGCGGTAAAGCCCGCGCTCCTCGGGAAGAAAGCCAAGTTCGGCGCTATTTTCACGTCCCGGGCTGCGGCCAAGAACCTCGATTCGACCGGCGCTGGGCCGGATGATGTCGAGGACCATCCGCAACGAGGTCGTCTTGCCGGCACCATTCCCGCCCAGAAAGCCGAACACCTCGCCTTCCCGAACCGCGAAACTCAGATCGTCGACTGCCCGCTTGTCGTCGAAATCCTTGGTAACACCATCCAGAAGAAGCGCGGTCATCTTGCCCCATCGAGTCCGAGGGTCACGTCCCCGCTGGCGGTGAATAGCTTGTTGCCGTGCCCGCGGGAATAGTCGCCCACCGCATCCGGCCATGCACCCGGTCGGTCCATGAACCGTTAACCCGCTTGTACTTGATCTATGGCAATTTGGTGGGATGCACTCAGACGTGAACGCTTCGGAGAGAATCGCGCCATCGCACCGCGTCCGCGCCGCACGCGCCCGTTGCGCAGGCCGGAGAACCGCGCGCTCGGTACGCGCGCTTCTCGCCAGCATGCGGCTCGAAGCCGCCGTCATGATCCTTCTGCTGCTCACGATCGCAGCAATCCGTTTTAGCGATCGCATCGTGAATGAGGGGATCGTGATCAACCCGGCCGACGCATCCCGCTTAGCGACCGCCTGGCATGGAGACGAGGCGCTCGCCGGATCATCGACGATATCAGCAGACGCGGCGCATCCGTTTCGCTGGTCGTGCCAGTTGCGCCGGAAATTCGACTATCCGTTTTGCGGGTACGAGATCCTGCTCGACAAAGGAACTGATCGGGGCATCGACCTCAGCAAGTTTCAGACAATCAAGTTAGTGATCGACTATCGTGGATCTGCGGATTCCGTACGTATCTCCCTCAAGAATTACGATCCGCAATACAGCGTTCCGAAGGCCCGGGAGACAGCCAAATTCAATCAGGTCGAGCTTCCCTTGCAGCATAACCGCCAGATGCTGCAGGCAAAATTGTCGGACTTCAATGTTCCGGAATGGTGGATTCTCAAGAACCGTATTCCGTTCCGCTACAGTCGTCCACAATTCGACAACGTAATTGCGATCGAAATTGCCACCGGCTCCACCGCCTTGCCGGGCAAGCATGTTTTCCGGCTCGACAGCATCACGCTTGGCCGAAGTCTTCTATCGATCGAGCAATGGTATCTCGGCATCCTCGGATGCTGGATCGTACTGATCTGCCTGTTCCTCGTTGTCCGCATCATCGATCTCCAGCGCGATCTCAAGCGACGCCGGGCATTACAGGACGTGGCGCTGATCGAGGCGCGCCAAGCCCAAGAATCCGCGCGGCGCGATCACCTGACCGGCCTGTTGAATCGGCTTGGCATCACCGACCGGTACCAGCAGTTGCTTGCGACCGGTGGAGGCAAGCCGGTCGCAATCATGCTGATCGACGTGGACCATTTCAAATCGATCAACGACCGGTTCGGCCACATGCTGGGCGACGAAGTGCTGTGCGCGTTCGCAGGCATATTGCGCCAGCACACGCGCGACGACGATCTGATCGCGCGGTGGGGCGGCGAGGAGTTCCTGCTTGTCGGCCGCGTCAGCG